>JAWWBN010000001.1:0-58278 GCA_033720955.1 Thermoanaerobaculia bacterium
CTTCCCCGACCCCAACGGCGCCTCGATGGCGCTGATCGACCCCTCCCTCGACAACAACGCGGGCGGCAACTGGTGCACCTCGTCGACGCCGTTCGGCGACGGCGACCGGGGCACCCCGGGCGCCGCCAACGACTGCGGCGCGGTGCCGCTGGTGATCAACGAGATCGACTACGACCAGCCCGGCGGGGACACCGCCGAGTTCGTGGAGATCAAGAACGCCGGCGCCTCGGGCTTGGATCTGGCCGGCATGGAGCTGGTGCTGGTCAACGGCACCGGCGGCGGCGCCTCGATCTACGACACCATCGCCCTGCCCGCGGTCACCCTGGGCGCCGGCGACTACTTCGTGGTCTGCAGCAGCGCCGCGACGGTGGCCAACTGCGACCTGGAGGCCATCTCGTCCATCCAGAACGGCGCGCCCGACGCGGTGGCCCTGCGCTTCGGCGGCGCGGTGATCGTGGACACGGTGAGCTACGAGGGCGACACCGGCGCGCCCTACACCGAGGGCTCGGGCGCCGGCCTCGAGGACTCCGGCGCCGCGGGCCAGGACTTCCGCGGCATCTCCCGCTACCCGGACGGCGTGGACACGGACCAGAACAACGCCGACCTGGTCAACGCCTGCATCACCCCCGGAGGGGCCAACACCTCCTTCGCGGGCCCCTGCTCCCCGGTGGGCCCGGTGCTCGAGATCTACGAGATCCAGGGCGCCGGCACGGCCTCGCCGGTGGCGGGGGTGACGGTCCGCACCAACGACAACGCCGTCACCGCGCTGGGCACCAACGGCTTCTTCATGCAGACGCCCACGTCGCGCACCGACGGCGACGTGGACACCTCGGACGGCATCTTCGTCTTCACCGGCGGCGCGCCGACGGTCGGCGTGGGCGATCGGGTGGACGTCACCGGGCAGGTGGTCGAGTTCTTCGGCCTGACCGAGTTCTCCGGCGGGGTCAGCGTGAGCACGGTCGGCAGCGGGCCGGTGCCGGCGCCGGTGGCGCTCGACGCCTTCGTGCCGTCGCCGACGCCGGCCACGCCGAGCTGCGCCATCGAGTACGAGTGCTACGAGGGCATGCTGGTGGAGGTGGCCGACGGCTACGTGGCGGGCGGCAACCAGGAGTTCGGCTCCGACCCCTTCGCCGAGATCCACATCACCGCCGCCGGGGCGCGGCCCTTCCGCGAGCCGGGCATCGAGTTCCCGGGCCTCCCGGGCTTCCCGGTCTGGGACGGCAACCCCGAGGTCTTCGAGCTCGACCCCGACAAGCTGGGGCTGCCCAACCAGAGGATCCCGGCGGGCTCGACCTTCACCGCCAGGGGCGTGATCGGCTTCGAGTTCAACCACTTCGAGCTGTGGCCCACCGAGCTCTCCGTCGCCCCGGCGCCGCTGCCGGTGCCGGTGCGTCCGGCGGCCCCGGACGAGCTGACCATCGGCTCGCTCAACCTCTTCCGTCTGTTCGACGACGTGGACGACCCGCCCAGTGTCAACGTAGTGGGGGCGACCCGGAACGACGCCGTGGTCTCCGGCGCCGAGTACCTGCGGCGGCGCGCCAAGCTGGCCGCGCAGATCGTGGGCGTGCTGCGGTCGCCCGACATCCTGGCGGTGCAGGAGGCGGAGAAGATCGAGGTGCTCCAGGACCTGGCCGCCGACGTCAACGCCATCGACCCGGCGGTCAACTACACCGCCTACCTGATCGAGGGCAACGACGTGGGCACCATCGACGTCGGCTTCCTGGTGCGCGACCGCGTCCAGGGGGTCGTCGTCACCCAGCTCGGGGCCAACGAGCTCTTCACCTTCGACGACCCCGACTCGGCGCTCCACGACCGGCCGCCGCTTCTGCTCGAGGGCCTCTGCGACGGCACCTTCCCCATCAAGGTGATGGTGCTCCATCAGCGCTCCCTGGGCGGAATCGACACCGAGCGCGTGCAGCGCAAGCGCTACGAGCAGGCCGAGTCGGTGGCGACGAAGATCCAGGACATCCAGAGCGCCGACCCCGACGTGAACCTGGTGGTCGTGGGCGACTTCAACGCCTTCGAGTTCACCGACGGCTACGTGGACGTCGCCGGGATCATCAAGGGCGACTTCGTCCCGGCCGACAGCGTGGTCTGCGGTCTGCCCGGGGTGGCCTGCGCCGACCTGGTGGACCCGGATCTGACCGACCAGGTGCTCGCTATCGACCCGGGGCAGCGCTACTCCTTCATCTTCCGCGACACCTTCAACCCGGTGCGCTCGCGTGGCGACAGCCAGGTGCTGGACCACGCCATGACCAGCGCGGCCCTCGGTGCGCTGGTCACCGGCTACGAGTACGGCCGGGCCAACGCCGATGCGCCCGAAGAGCTGCTGGAGCGCGACGGCACCGAGCCGGACGCCGGCCCCGACGACCTCTTCCTGCGCGCCTCGGACCACGACGGCCTGGTGCTCTACCTGTTCAAGGACGAGGACGGCGACGGCGTGACCGACGCGTTGGACGTCTGCCCGGGGACCGAGATTCCCGAGTCGGTGCCGACGAGCGGGCTGGGGGTCAACCGGTGGGCGCTGACGGACGGCGACACCGCGTTCGACACCACGCCGCCGCCGGGTGGGGGCAACGGCCCCGGCCTCTCGTTCACCACCCAGGACACCGCGGGCTGCTCGTGCGAGCAGATCATCGACGCCCAGGGTCTGGGGAGCGGGCACGAGAAGTACGGCTGCTCGAACAGCGCGATGGAGGAGTGGGTGGCCCTGGTCAACCCCCTGATCGGGGTATCGGCGGGGTCTTCTCGAGGAGGAAGGTGAAGGCCCCCGGCGGGCGGGCGACTTCGGGTCGGACCGAGCCGCCGCCCGCCGTCTGAGCCGGAGGGGCCGGGGGCCGGGCTTCCCGTGGCAGGGGAGTGCTTCGGGGCCCGGGAAGCTCCCCGCGAAGGCGCTCCGGACCCCTCGAGGGGAGCGACGGGGCTCGCCATTGGACGGAGCCGACCGGACAAGAGCTAGACTGAGGGTCGAGGGAGCCGATCTCCGATGGAGCACCCGATCGTCCGCGACGCCAGCGTGGTCCCCACCCGCTACTGGCACGCCCTCCCCGACGGCCGGGTGCAGTGCGATCTCTGCCCGCGCTTCTGCAAGTTGCGCGAGGGGCAGCGGGGGCTCTGCTTCGTGCGCGGCTGTCTGGACGGCGAGGTGGTGCTGACCACCTACGGACGCTCGAGCGGATTCTGCGTCGATCCGATCGAGAAGAAGCCGCTCAACCACTTCCACCCCGGCACCCCGGTGCTCTCCTTCGGCACCGCGGGGTGCAACCTCTTCTGCAGGTTCTGCCAGAACTGGGACATCTCCAAGTCGCGCGAGGTGGACACCCTCGCCGACCAGGCGTCGCCCGAGACGATCGCCCGGGCGGCCGAGCGGCTGGGCTGCGCGAGCGTCGCCTTCACCTACAACGACCCGGTCATCTTCCACGAGTACGCCATCGACGTCGCCCACGCCTGCCGCGAGCGCGGCATCTTCTCGGTGGCGGTGACCGCCGGGGAGGTCTGCCCGGAGCCGCGGCGCGAGTTCTACGCCGCCATGGACGCCGCCAACGTGGATCTCAAGGCCTTCACCGACCGGTTCTACGAGCGGGTCTGCGGCGGCGCGCTGCAGCCGGTGCTCGACACCCTCCGCTATCTCGAGCACGAAACCGACGTCTGGTTCGAGATCACCAACCTGTTGATCCCCGGGGAGAACGACTCCGACGGCGAGCTGGACGAGATGACCCGCTGGGTGGTCGGCGAGCTGGGCCCCCATGTGCCGATGCACTTCACCGCCTTCCACCCCGACTTCAAGATGATGGACCGCCCGCCCACCCCGCCCGAGACCCTCACGCGGGCGCGGGAGATCGCTCTCGCCAACGGCGTGCGCTACGCCTACACCGGGAACATCCACGATGACACGGGGGGCTCGACCTGGTGCCACGGCTGCGGCGCGCTGCTGATCGAACGCGACTGGTACCGGCTGGGCGAGTGGAACCTCTCCGAAGGGGGCCGGTGCAGCTCCTGCGGCGCGGCGTGCGCCGGCCGCTTCGACCCCCGGCCCGGAGGCTGGGGGCCCCGCCGACTGCCGGTCCGGCTGGGCGACGTCGCGATGTCCTCGGCCTGAGCCTCCGGTCGGCCGCCGCCGGGCCGTGGACCGCGCCGTGGCGGAGGGGTGATCGACGGCGCCCCGGCGCTATGATGGGCGTCTCGCGTCCACCAGACCGTCCGAGAGCCGGAGGGAGAGGGTGTCCGCCACGATCCGCTACACGACCTGTGTTCTCGACTGCCCCGACGCCTGCGGTCTCGAGGTCGAGGTCCGCGACCGGCGCGTGGTGGCGATCCGCGCCGCGCCCGGGGACGCAGCCACCGGCGGCTTTATCTGCGGCAAGGTGACCCACTTCCACCGCCGGCTCGACCATCCCGAGCGCATCCTCCACCCCATGCGGCGCGCCGGGGTCAAGGGGGACGGCCGCTTCGAGCGCATCACCTGGGAGGAGGCCGTCGATGCCGTCGCCGGCCGGCTGGCCGAGGTGCGCGACCGCTGGGGGGGCGAGGCCATCCTGCCCTTCCACTACGGCGGCTCGAACGGCCTGCTGACCGACGATCTGGTCGACGACCTGCTGTTCGCCCGGCTCGGCGCCTCGCGGCTGGCCAAGACGATCTGCGCCGTGCCGGCGACCCGGGTCGCGCTCGGCATGTACGGCAAGATGCCCGGCGTCGCCTTCTCCGACTTCCCCGAGGCGCGGCTGATCGTCGTCTGGGGGGCCAACCCGAAGGGCTCGAACATCCACCTGGTGCCCTGGCTCAAGGAGGCCCGGAGACGCGGCGCCCGGGTGGTCACGGTCGATCCGCGGCGCACGCTGGCGGAGGGCGACGTCGACCTCCACCTGCCGGTGCTGCCGGGCCAGGATCTGGCCGTGGCGCTGGCCCTGATCCACCGCTGGGAGACCCGCGGCGAGCTCGACCGCCACTTCCTCGAGCGCTGGGCCGACGGCGTCGAGCCGCTGCTGGAAGCCGCCCGGGAGTGGACCCTCGAGCGGGCGGCCCGGACCGCCGGGGTGGAGGTGGCCGACCTCGCCCGCCTGGCGGACCTCCTGGCCGAGGCCGATCCGGCTCTCGTCCGCTGCGGCTGGGGGCTGGAGCGCAACCGCAACGGTGCCCAGGCGATCGCCGCGGTGCTGGCGATCCCTGCGCTCCTGGGCAAGTTCGGGAAGCGCGGCGGCGGCTACACGCTGTCGAACAACGGCGCCGTGAAGCTCGATCGCGGCCGGCTCCTCGGCCGCCTCGACTGGTCGACGCGGCGGCTCAACATGACCCAGCTCGGCCGGCTCCTCGCCGGGCCGCTGGAGCCGCCGGTCAAGGCGCTCTTCGTCTACAACGCCAACCCGGCGGCCACCGTGCCGGAGCAGCGGGCGGTGCTCGCCGGCCTCGCGCGTGACGACCTCTTCACCGTGGTCCACGAGCAGGTGATGACCGACACCGCCCGCTTCGCCGACGTGCTCCTGCCGGCCAGGACCTTCTTCGAGGGGCACGACCTGCGTTCCGGCTACGGCAGCTACGTGGTGGGGGGCATCCGGCCCGTGGTCGAGGCGGCGGGCGAGGCGATCTCCAACATGGAGCTCTTCGGACGCCTGGGTCGGGCCCTGGGGTTCGACGATCCCGTCTTCGGGTGGGACGACGACGAGCTGCTGCGCCGCGCGGCCGAGGCGCTCGAGATCCCGGGCGGAAACGGCGCCGCCACCCTGGCGGCGGGCGGCCGGGTGACCTACGGCTTCGAGGGAGCCGCCCCGATCCCCTTCGTCAACAGCTTCCCGCTGACCGCGGACGGCAAGGTCCACCTCACCCCGCCCGACCTCGGAGCCGAGCCGTACCGCTACCGGGAGCCGGAGCGCGACCACCCGCTGGCCCTGGTCACCCCGGCCAGCCACCGGCTGATCAACAGCACCCTGGGCGAGACCAACCTGCCGCGCCTGGAGGTGACCCTGCACCCCGACGACGCCCGGGCGCGGGGGGTGGCCGCCGGCGACGCGGTGAGGGTGTGGAACGACCGCGGCGAGGTGCGGTGCCGGCTCGCGGTCAGCGCCGCAGTGCGCCCCGGGGTCGCCTCGATGCCGAAGGGCGCCTGGCGTCGGTCGTCGGAGAACGGGCTCACCTCCACGGCGCTCTGCCCCGACGACGCCCAGGTCGTGGGCGACGCGGCCTGCTTCAACGACGCGCGGGTGGAGGTCGCGGCGGTTTCCCGCCCTGGCGGTGAGCCCGGTGGCGACGGCGGCGCCTAGCCGCCATCGCGAGCTGCGCGTCACCGATCGACTGCGGCCGACGTCCGGGGGGCCCGCCTCGGGGCGCCGACCGAGGGACGGCGCATCGAGCTCGTGGCCTCGACCCTGCTTGGGGGTGGGAGGGGGGGCGGGATGTCAGGCGGTCGGCTGCCGCCGGGGCAGATCCATCCCCCGCGCCAGACGGCGGGTCACGAGGGCGATGACGATGGCGGCCGCGGCCAGGCCGGCGCCGAACTCGCCGCTCCAGTACTCGGTCGGCCCGGTATCCAGGGTGGCGCGGTCGAAGAAGCCCTGCACCCAGAGGTTGTGGCTGCCGTGGAGCAGGACCGCGGGCCAGAGGCTGCCCGACTTCAGGCGGATCCAGGCGTAGAGGTAGCTGGCGCCGACGGCGAGGAGCGTGAAGCAGAGGAGCGAGTAGCCGACCGGGGCCTCGGAGCGGTAGCCCGCGAAGAGCACCAGGGGCGCGTGCCAGAGCGCCCAGATCAGGCCGCTGGTCAGCGCAACGCCGTCGAAGTCGAGGAGCCGCGCGAGACGCGGCACCAGGTAGCCGCGCCAGCCGATCTCCTCGCCCAGCGCGAAGAGACAGCTCTGGAGCGAGCCGAGAAAGAGCAGGGGCCAGCGCTCCCGCAGCCGGTCGAGCGCGGTGAGGTCGAAGTCGCCCAGCGGGGAGGCCCAGATCAGGGCGTAGACGACGAGCGAATAGGCGATGGGAACGAAGTAGCCCGCGATCCAGTAGCGCGTCTTCCCCGCACTCCAGCCGAGTCCGGCGAGCGACCGGCGGAAGCGGAGCTGGAGGGCCACCGCCACCAGGCCCGGCGTCCACATGAGCCAGGGAACCAGCGCGGCGCCCCCTGCCGTGAGCCCTCCGGCTCGCGCCATCAGCACGTAGAAGACCGAGCTCACCGCCAGGGTCAGGCCCACGAACCACAGGATTTCCCGGCGAGGCGACGAGAGCCGAGGAAGCGGCGCCATGGCCTGCCCTACGGGCTCGGGGCCAGGGGGTTTCGCGGCGCTCTCCGGCACTGTTTCGCCATCGAGACCCCGGTCGCGCCCGGTGGCGTGGAGCGCGGCGAGAGGGCGGTCGTCGCGGGGTGTCCGGCTAGAACTCCAGCCGGACCCGGACTTCGTATCGGCGCGGCCGCTGCCAACCGAGGGGCTCGCCCAGGTCGAAATCGCCGCAACCGGTCACAAATCGCTCAGCGCAGCACGAACTCGGGCCGCCCGGCGGCGGTCCGGCGGCGGACGGGACGCGAGGCGGGGGGCAGGGCGTCGATCAGCCGCTGGACGGCGGCGAAGGGGTCGGCGGGGCGCAGCGCGGCGGCGCGGCGCAGGGCGCGGACGTCCTCGGGCGTGGTCTCGAGGTCGTCGGCCAGGCCGGTGAGGCGGATGTCGTCACGCGATCTCATGCCAGAGGTCCCCGAGGTCGTGCTCCTCGAAATAGCCGCGGACTTCGTCGCGGTCGACACCCGGCAACTCCAGGAGGCGGGCAATGTCCGCCAGCTCCTGGTGCTTGCGGCCGGGGTCGTTCTTCACCGCCAGGATCTTCATCGCCGCCAGGTGCTCCGGTCGGGGCACCAGGACCGGTACACCGTCGGGGCCCGCCACTCTCCGGGCGGTGGAGAAGATCTTCTCGCGCGTCGCGCCGCGCACGTAGACGAAGTCCACGCGGCCCCAGGCCGGATCCTCGTGGAGATGGTTCGAGTAGCCCGTCGAGCGGTGGAGGGTCTCGTAGCCGAGGCTCTCCATGAGCTCCACCACGGTCTCCTGCGCGTCCGCCGAGATCAGCAGGTCGAGATCGAGCGTGGCGCGCGGCTGACCCAGCGCCGCCAGAGCCAGGGCGCCCACCAGCGCGAACGGCTGCTTCTCCTCCTCGAGGTGAGCCGCGATCCGTCGCAGGACGGCACCCAGATCCATGGCCTGGAGACTACCGCGCCACCGATTCGCCAGTCTCTTCGGCCGCGGCAGGGTCGCCCGACGCAAGGAGGAAGCCATGGTCATCGGCAAGAGGCCGGCTCGCGGCTCCTCCCCTCCCCCGGCTCCTCGACCCGCGGCGCTACAGCGTGCGCGTTACCTTGCGGAGACGTCGCGGGTTCTCGGTGTCGTAGCCCTTGGCGCGCGTGAGGTGGTAGCTGAAGAGCTGGCCCGGGACGATCGCCACCAGGGGGCTCAGCCACTCTGGCAGGTCGCGCGGCAGCCTGAGCCCGGTCCGCGCCAGCGCCAGTGCCCGGTCCTCGTTCGACACCACCAGCAGCTCTGCCCGATGCTCCGCGGACAGCGTCTCGAGCAGCGCCAGGGCGTCGTCGAACACCGCGCCGGCGGGCGCCACCGCCAGCACCGGGAAGCCGTCGCCCACGATGGCGACCGGGCCATGGCGGAAGTCGGTGGAGGAGTACGGCTCGGCGACCACGTAGCTCAGCTCCTTGAGCTTGAGCGACCACTCGTAGGCGGTGGCGTAGTTGAAGCCGCGGCCGAGGACGACGCACTGGTCCATGTAGCGGTACCGCTCGGCGGCGGAAGCTATGACGTGGTCGAGGCCGAGCGCCTCCTCGACCAGTGCCGGCACGCGCTCGAGTTCGGAGAACAACCCCGCGTCGTCCCTCGACGCGGCGCACAGTAGCGCGATGGCGAGCAGCTGCGCCGTGTAGGTCTTGCTGGCGGCGACGGCCAGCTCCGGCCCGGCGCCGGTGTCCAGGACCATGTCGGCCGCAGCGGCCAGCGGCGAGGCGGAGTCGTTGGTGATCGCCAGCGTCAACGCGCCCTGCCGGCGGCCCTCCTCCACCACCCCGACGATGTCCGGCGACTGCCCGGACTGGGACACGCCGATGACGAGGGATCCGTCCAGACGCGGCGGCGTGCGGTAGACGGTGAACAGCGACGGCGCGGCCAGCGCCACCGGCAGGGCGTTGAGCGAGCCCCACAGATACTTGCCGTACACCGCCGCGTTGTCCGAGCTGCCGCGCGCGGCGATGAACACCGAGCGCACGCCGCGGCGCTGGATCGCCTCCGCGATCTCGCCGGCCGCGGCCCGCTGCGTGCGCAGCAGCCGTTCGAGCACCGCCGGCTGTTCGAAGATCTCCGATCTGAGCGTCATGGTGAGCGCCGCCAGTGTACCCCCGCGGAACGGCTCGGGGGCGGCGGTAGCGGAGGCCGACTGCCCCTGGTAGGGTCCGGCCCACCGGGACCGCCGGAAGAGCACAACCGATGAAGGGCGGAGCAATCGTCGGCATCGACCTCGGGGGCACGAACGTCCGGGTGGGCAGGGTCCGTGGCGCCGAGCTCGAACAGGTCGAGGCACGCCAGATCTCCTCCGAGGCGGCCGCCGACCGGGTGCTGCAGGAGATCTTGGACTCGGTCGACCGGGTCCTCGACGACACCGTCGTCGGCATCGGCTGCGGCGTCCCGAGCCTCGTCGACGTGGACCGGGGGACGGTCTATTCGGTCGAGAACATTCCCTCCTGGAAAGAGGTACCGCTCGGGGACGAGCTCGAGGCACGCTACGGCATCGACGCCTTCATCAACAACGACGCCAACGCCTTTGCCGTAGGCGAGCTCTACTTCGGCAAGGCCCGTGGCTACCGTGACATCGTCGGCCTGACGATAGGCACCGGTCTGGGGGCCGGCATCGTGGTCGACGGTCGCCTGTACGGCGGCAGCAACTGCGGCGCCGGCGAGATCGGCGCGATGCCCTATCGCGGGCAGAAGATCGAGTCCTACTGCTCCGGCGAGTTCTTCCAGCGAGAGGCCGGTGAGGCCGGTCACCTGATCTTCGCCCGGGCCGAGCGGGGTGAGCCGGAGGCCCAGCGCCTCTTCCACCGCTTCGGCGTCGAGCTGGGGCACGCGATCTTGACGGTGCTCTACGCCTACGATCCCGAGCTGCTGGTCCTGGGCGGATCCATCAGCAAGGCCTACCGCTGGTTCGAGGGCGGACTGCGGGAACGCTTGGCCGACTACGCCTACCCGCACGCCCTCGAGCGGCTCGAGATCGCCGTCAGCGAGGTCGAGAACATCGCCGTCCTGGGGGCCGCCGCGCTCTATCTGGATGCCCGCGGTCCGGGGCGTGCGATGATCTCACGGCGGGGGGTGGGTGTGTCGGCCACCCGCCGAAGTCGTCCGGCGGCAGACCGGCGACAGCAGCGCCTCGAGCCTCGCCGGCAGCCATGATCCGGCCCACCGCAAATCGGTCACCGGCCCGCCAATCTCGAGCCGGCAAGGGGAAGGAGAGGATGAAGTCGATCGAGCCCCCCCGCGGAAGAGTAGGCGGCATCCCGGGGCTCCTGCTCCTCCCGCTGCTCGCCGTCGCCTGCGCGGCGCCTCCAGAGCCGACGCCCGATGCCACGCTCTTGCTCCGCGAGGGCTGGCGGATCGCACCCTCGGCAGCGGCGAGGGCGACGGAAGCCGAGATTGCGACCGCGGGCTTCGACACCACGGACTGGACGCCTACGCACGTGCCCTCCACAGTGCTGGCGGCGCTTGCCCGCAGCGGCCAGGTGGCCGACCCCTACTTCGGCAGGAACCTGGAGGCCATCCCGGCCGATCAGTTCCAGCAGCCCTGGTGGTACCGCACGGAGTTCGCCATCGACGAGCCCCCGGCCCCCGGCGCCCGCCTGGTCATCGAGGGGATCAACTACCGCGCCGACGTCTGGCTCAACGGCCGGAAGATCGCCGACCGGCAGGAGCTGGCGGGCGCCTTCCGCATGTTCGAGCTCGATGTCTCGTCGCACCTGGCCGTCGGCGTCAACGCTCTGGCGATCCGCGTTCACCCTCCGGAGCCGGGCGAGTTCACGATCGGCTTCGTGGACTGGAACCCGACCCCGCCGGACAGGAACATGGGCCTGTGGCGCGAGGTCAAACTGCGCCTCACCGGTGGGGTCGCGCTGGACGAGGTCTTCGTGCGCAGCGACGTGGACGTGCCGTCGTTGGAGACGGCCTCGGTGATCGTCTCCGCGACCCTGCGCAACGATCTCGACCGGGAGGTCACGGCCGTCGTCGCGGCGACGATCGGAGAAGCCATCCGGATCGAGCACCGGGAGGTGCTGCCACCGCGGGAGAAGCGGCGGATCCAGCTCTCCCCGGACCGCTTCGAGCAGCTGGTCATCGACGAGCCGCGGCTGTGGTGGCCCAACAACCTCGGCGAGCCCCATCTCTACCGGCTGGCGCTGTCGGTTGCGGTCGACGGCCGCGTCGCGGACCGGCAGGAGCTCTCGTTCGGGATCCGCCACGTCGAGGACTACCTCACCGAAGACGGTTACCGGGGCTACGCGGTGAACGGCAAGAAGGTGCTCATTCGGGGTGGCGGCTGGGTGGACGACCTGATGCTGGACGCCAGCGACCAGAACCTCGAAGACCAGATCCGGTACGTCGAGCACATGAACCTCAACACCATCCGGCTCGAAGGCTTCTGGGGCACCAGCCACGAGCTGTTCGATCTCGCCGATCGCCACGGCATCCTGGTCATGGTCGGGTGGAGCTGCCAGTGGGAGTGGGAGGAGTATCTCGGTGGTCCGGTCGACGAGTTCGGTGGTATCGACACCCCCGCCGAGATGGAGCTGATCACCCGCTCTCTGCGCGATCAGGTGGTCTGGCTGCGCAACCACCCGAGCGTCCTGGTCTGGGTGCTGGCCAGCGACATGTTGCCGCGGCCGGAGCTCGAGACCCGCTACCGCACGGCGCTGTCGGAGACGGATCCGACCCGGCCGGTGCTCGCCTCGTGCGCGGCCGACGCCAGCGAGGTCAGCGGGCCGAGCGGCGTCAAGATGAACGGCCCGTATGAATGGGTGCCGCCCAACTACTGGTATCTGGACCGGCAGCGCGGCGGCGCCTACGGCTTCAACACCGAGACCGGCCCCGGGCCGCAGCCGCCGCCCGCCGGGAGCATCCGCCGGATGATGCCGAGGGAGAACTGGTGGCCGATCGACGAGATGTGGGAGTACCACTGCGGCCGCAACGAGTTCAATACGCTGGACCGCTACAAAGAGGCTCTCGACAACCGTTACGGGTCGGCTGGTGATCTCGAGGAGTTCGCGCGCCTGGCGCAGGTGGCCAACTACGAGGGGATGCGGGCCATGTTCGAGGCCTTCTCCATCCGGCGCCCCGCCACCACCGGGATCATCCAGTGGATGCTCAACTCGGCCTGGCCGGAGATGTACTGGCAGCTCTACGACCATTATCTGGTGCCCAACGGGGCCTTCTACGGCGCCCGTGACGCGTCGCGGCCGGTGAACATCGCCTTCGACTACGAGAACCGCGGCGTCATCGTGGTGAACGACACGCTAGCTCCACTGGCCGGCGTCACCGCCCGGGTGCGGGTCTTCGATCTCGATTCCCAGGTTCTGTTCGACGAGTCGTCGGGCCTGGACGTGCCGGCCGGGGCTCTGCGCCGGCTCCTCACCGTGCCGCCGGTCTCTCCCGACGGCAAGAGCTATTTCGTCGATGCCCGGATCGCGGCCGGCGACGGCTCGCTGGTGGCCTCGAGCCTCTACTGGCTCTCCACCGAGGACGATGTTTCCGACTGGGACAACTCCGAGTGGTTCTACACGCCGACGGCGAGCTACGCGGACCTCACCGGTCTCGCCCGGATGCCGACGGTGGAGCTCGACGTCGAGCACCGGTTCGAGGAGAGCGCCGCCGGCGGCCGGACGCTCCTGGTCAGCCTCGAGAACCCCTCCGACAAGCTGGCCTTCTTCATCGAGCTGCGGGTCGTCGGCGCCGAGTCGGGGCAGCTCGCGGCCCCGATCCTGTGGAGCGACAACTACATCTCGCTCCTCCCCGGCGAGCGGCGGCAGGCCCGCGCAGAGCTCCCCGCTCATGCCCTGGCCGGCGAGGCGCCGGTCTTCCACTACTCCGGGCTCAACGTCGGCGGTGGCTGACCACCCGAGCGAAACGAAGCCCAGCCCGCCCGCGGCTTGAAAGAGAGGAAGGAGCGATCCCCATGAAGGAACGGTACCCGCTCATCGTGATTCTGGTGTTCGCGATCTTCTTCGTGATCTCGTTTCTCACCAACATCCTGGGCCCGCTCGTCCCCGACATCATCACCGGCTTCGACCTCAGCCTGGCGCTGGCGGGTTTCCTGCCTTTTGCCTTCTTCGTCGCTTACGGCGTGATGTCGATCCCGGCCGGCATGCTGCTGGAGCGCTTCCGCGAGAAGCCGGTGATTCTCGCCGCCTTCGCCCTCGCCTTCTGCGGCTCGCTCTTCTTCGCCTCCCGGCCCACCTTCGGTGTCGCGCTGATGTCCCTGTTCGTGATCGGCATCGGCATGACGATGCTCCAGGTCGCCATCAACCCTCTGCTGCGAGCGGCCGGGGGCGAGGAGCACTTCGCCTTCAACTCGGTCGTCGGACAGCTCATCTTCGGCTCTGCGTCGTTCCTCAGCCCGTGGGTCTACTCCTACCTGGTCACCAACCTCGACGGCTATCGCGGCGGCGGCAACTTCGTGCTCGAGATCCTCGCGCCGCGGGTTCCCGCCGCTCTGCCCTGGGTCTCGCTCTATTGGGTCTTCGCCCTGGTGTCGCTGATCATGGTGGTCGTCATCGCCTGGGTGCGGCTGCCGCGCTTCGAGCTCAAGGAGGACGAGCGCGCCGGCGCCTGGACGGTCCATCGCGAGTTGCTCAAGAACCGCGTCGTGCAGCTCTACTTCTTCGGCATCTTCTGCTACGTCGGCTCCGAGCAGGGCGTCGCCAACTGGATCTCGAAGTTCCTGCACACCTACCACGGCTTCGACCCGCAGGTGGAGGGCGCCCACGCCGTCGCCTACTTCTGGGGTCTGCTGACCGCCGGCTGCCTCCTCGGCCTCGTTCTGCTCAAGCTGTTCGACTGCCGCAAGGTGCTGATCGCTTTCTCGGCAGCCGCCATCGCCAGCCTGACCCTCGCGCTGTTCGGCGGCGCCCAGGTCTCCTACTACTCGTTCATGATGGTCGGCTTCTTCCTGTCGGTGATGTGGTCGGTGATCTTCTCGCTCGCCCTCAACTCGGTCGCCCAGCATCACGGGTCGTTCTCGGGCATCCTGTGCACCGGCATCGTGGGCGGCGCCATCGTGTCGCTTCTGGTCGGGTGGCTCGGCGACCGCTTCGGGCTGCGCGCCGGCATGACCGTGCTCTACCTGACCCTGGGCTACATCCTGGCGATCGGCATCTGGTCGCGGCCGTTGATCGACAACGCCACCGTGAGCCTCTCGGAGCTGTCCGCGTCGCTGTTCCGCCGCCGCCCGGCGTCCTGATCGGGTCGTTCGACCGCGGCCCGTCTGGGCTCAGTCCTCGTCGGCGTCTCGCGGGCGGGTGGTGCCCGACCAGGGCCCTACGGGAAGATCCCCAGATCCTCGTAGCAGAGGGCGATCTTGTCGATGGCGTTGATGAACGCCGCCGTCCTCAGGTCGGCCTTCTCGCCGTGGCGCTCCCAGATCTCGTGGATCTGCTGGTAGGCCACCACCATGGTCTCCTCCAGGCCGGAGTTCACCAGGTCCACCTCGCTGGCGCCGGTGGTCAGTCGCTGGATCTTCTCCTCGGAGAAGGGCAGCCCGGTGTGGGCCGAGACCGCCTCGAGCAGACCGCGGTAGGCGCGCTCGTCGAAGCGCTTCTCCATGCGCCCGAAGCGGACGTGCGAGAGGTTCTTGACCCACTCGAAGTAGGAGACCGTCACGCCGCCGGCGTTCAGGTAGGTGTCGGGGATCACCAGGGCGCCCTTGGCGTCGAGGATCTCGTCGGCCTCGGTGGTAGTGGGGCCGTTGGCCGCCTCGGCGATGATCTTGGCCTGGATCCGCGGCGCGTTGTCGCGGGTGATCTGGTTCTCCAGCGCGGCCGGCACCAGGACGTCGCAGTCGAGCTCCAGCGCGTCGAGGGAGCGCGGCAGGTCCGTGGCGCCGGGGAACCCGAGAATCGATCCGGTGTCGCGGCGGTGGGCCAGCACCGCCTCGAGGTCGAGACCCTCCGGCCGGTGGATGGCGCCCTCGTACTCGGCCAGACCCACCAGCACCGCCCCCGCCTCCCGCAGGTAGAGCGCGGCGTGGTAGCCCACGTTGCCCAGCCCCTGGACCACGCACCGCTTCCCCTCGATGCCGGTGGGCAGCCCGATCCGCTTCATGTCGTCGTCGCGCTTGACGGCCTCGGAGATGCCGAAGAAGACCCCGCGCCCCGTGGCCTCGGTGCGGCCGCGGATGCCGCCCTGGGCCACCGGCTTGCCGGTGACGCAGGCGAAGGAGTTGAGCTCGCCGCCGGTGAGGGTGTTGTAGGTGTCCACGATCCACGCCATCTCCCGCGATCCGGTGCCGTAGTCGGGAGCGGGCACGTCCACTCCGGGGCCGAGGAAGTTCTTCTTCAGCAGCTCGAAGGCGTAGCGGCGGGTGATGCGCTCGAGCTCGGCGTCGGAGTACTTCCGCGGGTCGATCTTGATGCCGCCCTTGGCGCCGCCGAAGGGCACCTCCACGATGGCGCACTTGAAGGTCATCAGCGCCGCCAGCGCCCGCACCTCGTCCTCGTTGACGTGGGAGCTGTAGCGGATGCCCCCCTTGGTGGGCAGCTTGTGGTGGCTGTGCTCGGCGCGCCAGGCGTAGATGGTCTCGATGGAGCCGTCGTCCCGCAGCAGCGGGAAGCTCACGTGGTACACCGAGTTGCACTCGCGGATCTGCTGCAGCAGCCGCGGATCGTGGTCGGTCAGCCGGGCGGCGCGGTCGAAGCTCGACCCCACCTGGGCCGAGAAGCTCACCTTCGCCACGGGAGCTCCGCGGGCGACGGACGGTCATCTCTTGATTCGCGCACCGGCCTCCTCCTCCGCGAGGATCCAGCCCACCAGCTTGCCGGGCTGGATCTCCGCGTCCTCGTTCCAGAACCGTCGGCCGCGCAGCCGCCGGCTGGAGGTGTCGTCTTCGGGGATCTCCTCGATCTCCGCCTCGATCGTATGGAAGCGCTCGACCCATCGGGCGCAGTTGGCCTCGCGCAGGTCCACCCAGCCGTCGCGCGCCCAGCGCTCCAGCCGCTCCGGGGTGACGGGCAGCTCGTCCGCGCCCTCCGGCACGATGACCCGCGGCCCGCGCAGCAGCTCGCCGTTGCGCAGCAGGATGGGGATGCCCACCGACGCCACCTCGCGGCCGATCCGCGGGCGCTCCCGCACCAGCCGGTCGAGCCGCTCGCCCACCTCCTCCACGGTCAGGCTGCGCACGGCGGTCATGGTGCCGAAGGCCTCCCGCAGCAGGTGGGCCTCGAAGAGGAGCTTGGAGTTGCGCGGTGGCCCCAGCATCTCGAAGGCCACGCTGCGGGCGGCCCGGGGGCCGGCCTCGCGCTCGAGCTCAATCATCCGCTCGAGGGCCCAGTGCCGCATCAGCCCGGCCCGGTAGGTGGGCCCCATCACCGCGTTGTCCAGGGCGTTGATGATGTCGTGGCCGGTGTTGCGGCCCTCGATCTCGAACACCAGGTTCCTGGCGATCTCCTCGGGGGTGACGAACTCCATCTGCTCGGCGGTGGTGAGGAGGGCGAACTCCTCCAGGGAGAAGATGCCGTTCTCGCCAGTGTCGATGTAGGTGGTCTCCAGGATCTCGTCGGTGTCGCGGGCCACCCTCTCGTCGTGGGTGGAGAAGGTCTCGCCCAGGGGCGCCGGCTCGGCGTCGGTCAGGTAGATGGGCTCGCGCTTGCGGTAGATCGGCCCGCGGGCGATCTTCTTCCAGGCGATGGCCGCCGCCGGCTTGATCTCCTTGGTGATCGGAGCGCCCGGGGTGCGGGCCATCAGGAAGAGGAGCATGGAGTGGGCCCCGGCGACGGCGCTCTTCGACAGCAGGGTGCGGCTGGGCTTCTCCTCGGAGTGGGTATAGGGGATGTTGAGCCCCATGCCGCCGGTGCCGCTGGTGCCCACCTTGATGTAGACCGCGGTGCCGGCGTCGATCATGCCGCGGTAGAGGACCTGGATGTGGCGGATGAGCCGCGGGATGTAGAGCGCCTCGAGCACCCGCTGCGCCTCCTCCTCGCTCTCGGCGAGCCGGTCGAGCCGCCCCCAGAGGTCCTCGGCGGCGCGGTAGACGTTGCGGTAGGCGATCGCGGTGGCCGTGTTGACGCAGTCGATCACGATCTCCGGCTCGATGCCGGTGAGGAGACGGTAGAGGGAGAAGTCGGGGAGGTGCTCGTCGGCGAGCTGCCGCAGGCTGGCGCCGATCGCGTCGCGCCGCGACATCTCCCGCTCGAAGCCCAGGATGTCGCCGCTCGAGGTCGTGATCACGGTGTCGCCCGCTTCGGGCAGCAGCTCCTCCCGCGCCTCCTCCGACTCCTCGGGGCGCAGGCTGTGGATCCGGATCTCGGCCGGGGAGCGGGCCAACAGCTCCCGGCAGACGGCCAGTCCGACCAGTCCGGAGCCACCCAGGACGAGAATCCTGCTCTTCTTGATCTGCATCTTCTCTGGGCTGTGGGCGCGACTTCGCGCCGCGGCGATGCTCCCAGTCTACCCCAGCGACCGGCCTCCGCCCCGCCTGCCGAGGGGTGGCCCGGCCGCGCCACACAGCGGTACACTCGACCCTCCGACCCGTCCCTCCGAAACGCATCCGACCGAGGTACCGGCATGGAAAATCGAGGCTCCTTCGTCAGCTCGCACGGCATCGACCGTCACGGTCTCGCGGGCGCGGGCAGGGCGTTCTGGAACCTCTCGCCGGCGGCCCTCTACGAGCACGCCGTGCGCCGTGGCGAGGCGCAGATCGCGGAGCGCGGCCCCCTGGTCGCGCGCACCGGCCCCCACACCGGCCGCTCGCCCAACGACCGCTTCGTGGTGCGCGAGCCCGGCAGCGAGCGCGACATCTGGTGGGGCAAGGTCAACGCTCCGTTCGAGCGCGAGGTCTTCGACCGCATCGGCAAGGGAATGAAGCGCTACCTGCAGGAGCGGGACGTCTACGTGTTCAACGGGTACGCCGGCACCGACCCCGACTACCGTCTGCGGGTGCGGGTGATCACCGAGTACGCGTGGCACAACCTCTTCGCGCGCAACATGTTCGTGCGCGAGCCCGACGGCCGGGTGCTGGAGAGCCACGAGCCGGACTTCACGGTGATCTCGGCGCCCGGCTTCCAGGCCGATCCGGCGAGCGACGGCACCCGCAGCCAGGCCTTCATCCTCCTCGACCTGGGGCAGCGCTGCGTCCTGATCGGCGGCACCGCCTACGCCGGCGAGATCAAGAAGAGCATCTTCAGCGTGATGAACTACTACCTGCCCAAGCGCGGGGTGCTCACCATGCACTGCAGCGCCAACTACGGCGCCTCGCGCGACGACGTGGCGGTCTTCTTCGGTCTCTCCGGCACCGGCAAGACGACCCTCTCCGCCGACCCGCAGCGCACCCTGATCGGCGACGACGAGCACGGCTGGTCCGACTCCGGCGTCTTCAACCTGGAGGGGGGCTGCTACGCCAAGGTCATCCGGTTGAGCGCCGCGGGGGAGCCGGAGATCTACGCCACGACCCGGCGCTTCGGCACCATCCTCGAGAACGTCGTCGTAGATCCCCACACCCGCCGCCTCGACCTGGACGACGACTCCCTCACCGAGAACACCCGCGCCAGCTATCCCGTGGAGAGCCTGGAGCGGGTGGACGTGGGGGGACGGGCCGGCCACCCGCGGCAGGTGGTCTTCCTGACCTGCGACGCCTTCGGGGTGCTGCCGCCGATCGCCCGGCTCAGCGAGGCCCAGGCGCTGTACCACTTCATCAGCGGCTACACCGCCAAGGTCGCCGGCACCGAGCGCGGGGTCACCGAGCCCACGGCCACCTTCAGCGCCTGCTTCGGGGCGCCGTTCATGCCGCTCCACCCCGGCGAGTACGCCCGCATGCTGGGCGAGAGGCTGCGGCGCCACGGCGTCTCCACCTGGCTGATCAACACCGGCTGGACGGGGGGCTCCCACGGTGCCGGCCACCGCATTCCGCTGGGTGAGACCCGCCGGCTGGTGAGCGCGGCCCTCTCCGGCGAGCTGGACGCCGCGCCGACGCGCACCGATCCCGTCTTCCGCTTCGAGGTGCCCACGGCGGTGGAAGGGGTGCCACCCGAGATCCTGACGCCCCGCGACACCTGGGCCGACGCCGCCGCCTACGACGAGAAGGCGGCCCGGCTGGCGGGGATGTTCCGGGAGAACTTCGCGCGGTACGCCGAGGGCACCCCGGACGCGGTCAGGGCGGCCGGCCCGGCCGAGGCGTAGGCTCTCTCCGGGGGGGGCGCGCGGGCGGGGGCCGGCCGCGCGGAGGAACCGCCGGCGATCAGTCGGTCAGGACGAAGGTGACCCGCATGTTCACGCGGTAGGCCGTCACCTCGCCGTCCTCCACGACCACCTTCATCTCGTTCACCCAGGCGCCGGTGATGTTGGTGAGCGTCTGCGAGGCCCGTGCGATGCCGATGCGGATCGCATCCTCGAAGCTGCGGGGCGAGCTGGCGGTGATCTCGGAGACCTTGGCTACGGACATCTCTTCTCTCCTTTGGGGGGAATGGGAGGTCGGGATCGCGATTCGGGGATCGGGATGGTAGCACGCGCTCCGGCGCCCGCCCCGGTCGCAGCGAGCCCCGCCCGCGGTCCCCTACCGGCCGGTCGAGACCCTGGGCAGCCTGCCGGTGGCCAGCGGCTCGGGGGGCGACAGGAAGCGTCCCTGGGCGTAGTTCACCCCCAGCTCGCGCAGCGCCTCGAGGGTGGCCTGGTCCTCGACCGCCTCGGCGATGGTCAGGAGGCCCAGGACCTGTCCCACCTCGTGGATGGAGGTCACCAGGGCCGCCTGCACCGGGTCGGCCACCATGTTGCGCACGAACTCGCCGTCGATCTTCAGGTAGTCCACGGGCAGGTTCTGGAGATAGGAGAACGAGGAGAGCCCCTTGCCGAAGTCGTCCAGGACGAACCGGCAGCCCCTCCCCTTCAGCACCGAGATGAAGCGGATGGCGTTGGGGAGGTCGGCGATGGCGGCGGTCTCGGTGATCTCGAACTGGATCCGCGCCGGCTCCACCCCGCTCGTCTCGAGCGACTCCACCACGAAGTCGAGGAACTCGCTCTCGCTCAGGCTCTGGCCGGAGACGTTGATGCCGAAGCGCTGGTCGGGCCGCGGCGGGCGGCCGCTGCGGCCGGCCAGATGCTCCAGCGCCGAGCCGACCATCCAGCGGTCGATCGAGCTGATCATGCCGTACTTCTCGGCCGCGGGGACGAAAGCGTGCGGCTCCACGATCTCCCCCGACGGCTCCACCAGCCGCACCAGCAGCTCGTGCAGCGGCTCCTCCTCCCCGTCGGCCAGGGGCACGATGCGCTGCCGGAAGATGGTCAGCCGATCCTCGTCGAAGGCGGTGTGGAGCCGGGTGATCCACTGCATCTGGCCGTGGTGCTCGGCGACGGTGGTGTCGCCCGGCTGGTAGGCGTGGATCCGGTTGCCGCCCTGCTCGCGGGCGACGTAGCAGGCGGCGTCCGCCGCGCTCACCACGCTGGAGAGGTCCCGGCTCTCGGCGGTCAGTGGAACCAGGCCGGCGGAGAAACTCAGCGGGTAGACCCGGCCCTGCCAGGAGAAGCGGTGCTCGGCGACCCGGTCGAGCACCCGCTGGACGGTGGCGCGGGCGGCCTCCGGCTCGCGGTCCCAGAGCAGCACCCCGAAGTCGTCGCCCACCAGCCGGGCCACCAGGTCGTGCTCCTCGAGACAGGGCGGGATCAGGGCCGCCACCTGGCGGATGAGCTGGTCGCCGGCGCTGGGACCGTTGGCGTCGTTGATCACCTTGAAGCGGTCGAGGTCGAGGTGGGCCAGGGCGTGCACTCGCTCTTCGGTCTGGGCGCTCTCCAGCGCCTCGGCCAGGCGGGCCTCGAACTCCCGCCGGTTGATCAGGCCGGTCAGCGGGTCGTGGGTGGCCAGGTGGGCGATCTGCCGCTGGACGCGGCGCAGGGCCGAGAGGTCCTTGAACACCAGGATGGCACCGATCAGGGAGCCGTCGCGGCTGCGGATGGGCGCCGCCGAGTCGTGGACCGCGAAGCGCTTGCCGTCCCGCCGTACCAGGCTCCGGTCGCCCGGGTAGACGATGGACTGGCGCTCGGAGAGACAGCGGCGCACCGGGTCGAGCGACTGCTGACCGGTGTCCTCGGAGACCACCTTGTAGACCTCGTCCACCGGCCGTCCGTAGGCCTCGGCCAGGGTCCACCCCGTGAGCCGCTGGGCGACGGGGTTCAGGTAGTCGATCGACCCCTCGGCGTCGGTGCGGATCACCCCGTCGGCGATGGAGGCCAGGGTCACCTGGGCACGCTCCTTCTCCTGGAAGAGGGCCTCCTCGGCGATCTTGCGCTCGGTGACGTCGTGGGCGGCGCCGATCACCTTGGTCGTCCACCCTTCGGCGTTGCGGACCGCGAGTCCCTTCTCGGCGATCCAGCGGATGCTGCCGTTGGGCAGCACGCAGCGGATCTCCACGGCGAGGCTGCCGTCGCGAGCCAGGGCGCGTCGCAGGGCGCGCTCGAGCCGCTGCTGGTCGTCCGGGTGGACGAAGCGGCGGAAGTTGGCCCCGGTGCGGATGATGCGGCGCACGGCGAAGCCGAAGATCTCGTCGGCGTAGTCGGAGATGCGCAGCTCGTCGGTCTCCGGGACCCACTCCCAGGCCACCGACTGCGCCGCGCGCTGCGCCAGCTTCAGCCGGCTGTCCACCTCGAGCGCCGACAGCTCGGCCAGCTTGCGCTCGGTGATGTCGAAGCCGGTGCCCGCCGCCGCCCGCCGGCCGTCGTCGAGCCGGAGCTGGCTGATGGCGAGGTCCAGCCAGCGCGTCTCGCCGTCCTTGCGCACGATCTGGAGCTCGAGCCGGCGGCCGGGCCGCGCCTCGTCCCACCTATCGCCCAGGAGGTCGTGATGCCGCGGGTGGACGAGCTCCCAGAGCGACATCTGGGCGAGCTCCGCGGCGGAGTACCCCGACACCTCCCGCCACCCGCGGTTGACGTAGAGGAAGCGGTCGCGGAAGAGGAAGATCGCGGTCGAGGTGGTCTCGGCGAGAGCGCGAAACCACTCTTGCGGCTCGGCGGTGGGGGGGCTCGCTCCCGGCGGCTTCAAACCGCGGGCATTATAGTGGCGCGCCGGCGGGCTCTCTGTGGTGCCGCCCACATCCCGGACCCGGCGCCGCGGTCATGCCCTCCACCCCCATCCGGATCTCCCGCCGTCTCTCGGAGGCCCTGACCGGCCTGGTCTTCGGCCCGCCGGTGCGCCACGTCTACGACCCGCTCGTCTACGCCCGCGCGCCGCACGAGCTCTACCTGGCCCGCTGGGCCGGGACGCCGCGCGAGGTGGTCTTCCTGGGGATGAACCCGGGTCCGTGGGGCATGGCCCAGACCGGGGTCCCCTTCGGCGAGGTGGAGCTGGTGCGGGGGTGGGTGGGGGTCGAGGCGCCGGTCGGCCGGCCGCCCGGCGAGCATCCGAAGCGCCCAATCCTGGGCTTCGACTGTCCGCGCAGCGAGGTCAGCGGACGCCGTCTCTGGGGTTGGGCCCGCGACCGCTTCGGCACCCCGGAGCGCTTCTTCGCCCGCTTCTTCGTGGCCAACTACTGCCCCCTGCTGTTCCTGGAGGAGAGCGGCCGGAACCGGACTCCCGACCGACTGCCGGCGGCGGAGCGGCGGCCGCTGCTCGAGCAGTGCGACGAGGCGCTGCGGGAGCTGATGCGGCACCTGCGGCCGCGCCTGGTGGTCGGGGTGGGGGCGTGGGCCGAGAGCCGCGCCCGAGAGGCCCTGGACGGCTCGGGGATCCGGGTGGGCCGCGTCCTCCACCCCAGCCCGGCCAGCCCGGCGGCGAATCGCGGCTGGCGGCGGCGCGCCGAGACCGAGCTGGCCGCGCTCGGCGTCGAGCTCCCCGCGTAGGAGCACGGTCCGCCCCACCCGGGGGTGGGAGCCGGGGCAGCCCGACGACGGGGCGTGACGGCGCGACCGCTCCGGTAGGATGCCGGCGGGGTCCGGCCCGCCCGACCAGAGGAGAGATGCGGATGTACGACGTCAAGCCCGAGATCGCGCGTCACGCCGAGATCGACTCCTTCGAGAGGTACGAGAGGCTCTACCGGCAGTCGATCGAGGATCCAGACGGATTCTGGCGGGAGCGCGCCGGGATCCTGGAGTGGAGCCACGCGCCGGAGAGGGTGCGCGATCTCGACATCAAGAACGCCCGCTTCCGCTGGTTCGACGGCGGCAGGCTGAACGCCTGCTTCAACTGCGTGGACCGTCACCTCGAGAGCCGCGGCGGCAAGACCGCGCTGCTCTGGGCCGCCGACGAGCCCGGCGAGTACCACCACGTCACCTACCGGCAGCTCCACGAGCGGGTGTGCCGGATCGCCAACGTGCTCAAGGCGCACGGCGTCGAGCGGGGCGACCGGGTCGCGGTCTACCTGGGGATGGTGCCCGATCTCGCCGCCACCCTGCTCGCCTGCGCCCGCATCGGGGCGGTGCACTCGGTGGTCTTCGGAGGTTTCTCGGCCGAGGCGCTGCGAGACCGCATCGTGGACGCCGGGGCCAAGGTGGTGGTCACCTCCAACATCGGTCTCCGGGGCGGCAAGCCGATTCCGCTCAAGCGGACCGTGGACGAGGCGTGCCAGGGGCTCGACCTGGTGACCACGGTGCTGGTGGCCCGCCGCGACGACACCGACGTGCCCTGGGTCGAAGGCCGCGACCTCTGGCTGGACGACGAGACCGCAAAGGTGGGGGCCGACTGCCCCGTGGAGGAGATGGAGGCCGAGTCGCCGCTCTTCGTTCTCTACACCTCCGGCTCCACCGGCAAGCCCAAGGGGGTGCTGCACACCACCGGCGGGTACCTGGTCTACGCCGCTCTCACCCACAAGCTGATCTTCGACCTGCGCGACGACGACGTCTACTGCTGCGCCGCGGATATCGGCTGGATCACCGGCCACAGCTACATCGTCTACGGTCCGCTGGCCAACGGGGCGACCACGGTGCTCTTCGAGTCCACCCCCACCTACCCGGACGCCGGCCGCTACTGGCGGATGGTGGACGACCTGGGGGTCAACATCTTCTACACCGCGCCCACGGCCATCCGCGCCATCGCCCGCGAGGGCGACGAGTGGGTGACCCGGTACCGTCGCGACTCGCTGCGCATCCTGGGCACGGTGGGCGAGCCCATCAACCCCGAGGTCTGGAAGTGGTACCACGACCTGGTGGGCAACGGCCGCTGCGCGGTCGTCGACACCTGGTGGCAGACCGAGACCGGCGGCATCCTGATCAGCCCGCTGCCCGGGGCGACGCCGCTCAAGCCGGGCTCGGCCACCTTCCCCTTCTTCGGCATCGAGCCGGTGCTGGTGGACGAGGCCGGCAGAGAGGTCGAGGGCGACGGGGTGAAGGGCAACCTCTGCATCCGCCAGCCGTGGCCGGGCCAGGCGCGCACCATCTGGGGCGACCACCAGCGCTACCGGGCGACCTACTTCAGCCAGTACCCCGGCCTCTACTTCACCGGGGACGGCTGTCGGCGGGACGAGGACGGCTACTACTGGATCACCGGCCGGGTGGACGACGTGCTCAACATCTCCGGCCACCGCCTGGGAACCGCCGAGGTGGAGAGCGCGCTGGTGGCTCACGACGCCGTGGCCGAGGCGGCGGTGGTGGGCTTCCCGCACGAGATCAAGGGCACGGGCATCCACGCGTACGTGCTGATCACGCCGGAGTACGCCGACACCCCGGAAGAGGAGCTGGTGGCGGCGCTGCGGGCCCAGGTGCGCCGGGTGATCGGTCCCATCGCCACCCCGGACCGCATCCAGATCGCGCCCGGGCTGCCGAAGACGCGCTCGGGCAAGATCATGCGGCGCATCCTGAGGAAGATCGCCGCGGGTGAGACCGACGAGCTGGGGGACGTCTCCACGCTGGCCGAGCCGGGGGTGGTGAAGGCGCTGGTCGGGTCGTAGGAGCCGAGGCAGAATCACCCCATGGCGAGCCGCCGGCTGAGGCGTATCGGCGGGACCCCGATCGAAGAGGCGCCCCTTTGGGTGCTGTCGATTCTCTTTCTTCTGCTGTGGCTGATCGCCTTCCCGGCGCTCGTGGGGCTCGCCAACGGAGTCGGCCTCGTGCGGGGCGGTGTCGCGACTCTGGCGGCGGCGGCGGCGGTCGTCTCGTTCCTGCTCGTCCTCGGGCTCGCCCGTCTTCCCCGGTGGCGGCGCAAGCCGGCGCTCGGGGGCGGCAAGCCCCTCTTCGCGCGCTTCTCCACCTGGTTGGTGACGGCGCTGCTCGTTCCCAACGTCCTCCATGGCGTGCTGGTGCTCGCGACCGGCGGCGAGCCGTTCGACTACGCGACGACGTGGCTCATCGGGCTCCTGGTCTCGGCGATCCACGCCCTGGGGGCCCTCCTCCACGGGCTCCGAGGCCGTCGGTCTGCGCCGAATGGGCCCTCCGGACCCCAGGGGTGACCCCGGCCCTCCGGCGAGGCCGCCTCGGCCCTTCTCGAACGGCTGGCCGAGGGGGAGCTACTCCCGCAGCGTGGTCGTGCGGCCCGCCTCGACGGTTGCCGCCTCGGCCAGCACGACGGTGCGGTTCTGCTCGACCGTCAGCTCGACGCGGTACGACCCGGGCAGGAGCGCCAGAGCCGAGCCGAGCGTCGGCGGGTTCAGCGCCACCATCCGCTCGTCCCCCAGGTAGGGCGCCCAGAAGGAGGCGCGCGTCCCCTCGACGATCAGGGTCCCGGTGCGGAGGACGATCTTCTCGCCCGACCGAACGGTCACCCGGCGCTCCGTGTTGTTGACGCGCACCCGGTAGGTGCCGGGCGCCACCGCCACGGCGTTGCCGAGAACAGGGGGGTTGCCCGGAAAGGCCCTCGTGCCGTCGTCGTGCACGACGTCGAACCAGTCTCTGGTGTCGCCGAGCACCTCGACCGCACCGCCGGAGGGGTCGTTCCACGGCTGGACGGTGACCTCCCGCCGGGACGCCTCGAGCTCCTCCGTCGCCGCCGGCTCCGGCGGAGAGCCCGTCTTCTCGACCGGGGCGGGCGAGCCGTCGCAGGCCGCGACCCCGAGGCAGGCGATCATCAGGACGGCCGGACGCCAGCTCCATCTCGTCATCTCGACGCCTCCCTGCCGCTCGCGCCGGGGCGTGGGCCCACGGGTCGCGGCGAAGAAGAGAGTACTCCTCCCGGCCCGGGGACCGCCATAGATTTCCGCGGGGCGGAGCGGAGGGAAGGATGGCCTCCGGGCCCGCCCGCGGCTCGGCCCGGGGACCGGACCGTCGAGGTCACGTAGAAGGTCTGGGCTCCGAGCCCGTCCCGCAGGGCCACGGCCACGCTCACCGCGCCTCGCTCTACCGCCCGAGCGCTCGGCCGTTGAGCGGCGGCGTGGTGGCGCCCAGCAGCTCTCCGGTCTCGGGGTCCATCGCCACGCCGATCCAGTAGCCCAGGCTCTCGAAGTCGCGGCGCGAGAGCTCGTCGATCTCGATGCCGCGGGCCCGCACCTCGTCCAGGACGTCGGAGGGAAAGTCGCCGATCGTGACCAGCGACGGACCGATGCCGCCCTCCGGAAGGCGGCGGGGGGCCCGGAAGAGCGCCGTGTCCACCGCCTGCTTCGGGCTCATCCCATAGGCCAGGATGTTCACCAGGCTCTGCACGGTGGCTTCCATGAGGCCGCGGCCGATGGCGCTCGACGCCAGCACCGGCCGTTTCTTCTGGGTGACGATCATCGGGTTGGTGCCGGTCCAGATCCGCTGGCCCGGGCCCGCGGCCGCCACTCGGCGCTGCTGCTGGGCGGCGGCGTCGGGGATCGAGACGCCGTCCACGAAGATCCCCGTCAGGCCCCAGGCTGAGGTGTTGATGCTGTGCAGCAGCGCCACCACGTTGCCCTCGTCGTCCACGGCGATCACGCCGTCGGAGTGCAGGGGCGGCACCAGGCCGTAGGCGTCGCGAGTGGCCGAGAGCAGGGCGAAGAGGGCGTCGGCCGACTCGGTGTAGTGGCCCAGCGTCGCGAGGTTCACGCCGCGCAGGTTGCGAAAGACCCGCGCGGCGATCCTACCGCCCATGCCGGGCGACCGCGGGGCCTGGATCTTGTAGTCATCGAAGCGGGCCTTGCCGGGGCGCTTCCAGATTGGACGGTAGGCCGCGAGGTCGTCCATGGTCATCTTGCCGCCGTCGGCCTGGATCGCGGCCACAAGCTTCTCGCCCCAGGCGCCGGTGTACATCTCGTCGGCCCCGTTGCGGGCTGCCCGGCGCAGCGTCTGCGCCAAACTAGGCTGTCGGAAGAGGTCCCCGGTCTGGTAGGGGGCGCCGTCGGGCCGGGTGAAGATAGCCCGGGTCTCCGGCAGCCGGCTCAGGACCCCCCAGCGGAAGGAGATGGTAGCGGCCAGATCGGCGTCCAGGGGGAAGCCTTCCTCGGCGAAGTAGATGGCCGGGACGAAGAGCTCCGCCCAGGGCAGGCGTCCATGGCGCTGGTGCGCCGCTTCGGCCGCGGCCATGAAGCCCGGGACCAGGGCGGTGCGGCCGCTGGGCGCGGCCGACGGAATCGACAGCGGATCGTCCTCGCCCAGCACCGTGTTGAACTCGCCGTTGAGGTAGTCCAGCTTGCGGGTATCCGCGTCGTAGTGCACCAGGGAGAGGATGCCGGCGAAGCTCACCCAACTGCCGGCGGCCAGGGTGATCTGCGCGAACGCGGTAGCGAGCGCCGCGTCGACCGCGCTGCCGCCCTGCTCGAGGGCGGCGAGCCCGGCGCGGACCGCCAGCGAGCCCGTCGTGCCGACGATCATCCCCTCGCGGCCGCTGGCCTCCGGCTTGACGCCTCCGAGCTCCTGGTTGAGCCGGGTGTAGAGCTCCAGCTCCCCCGGGGGCCAGGAGGCGGGGGAGAGATCGACCGCTGGGCTCGCCCGGAGCGGGGTCGCCGCCGGGAGCAGCAGCGGAATGACCAGCAGAGCGATGAGGCGTCGCACCGTGGCGAACCGTAGCAAGTTCCCTGCCGTCCCCTGCCGTCCGGCTTGACTTCGCCGATCCGGTTTCCTACCATCAGGGTGAAAGAGGACCAAAACGGTCCTCTTTCCTCACGCCATGATCCGGATGACCAAACAGGCCGACTACGGCATCGTGCTGCTCACGCGCATGGCGCCGGAGCCGGCGCGGCTCTTCACCGCCGCCGAGCTGGCGGAGGAGACCCAGCTTCCCCAGCCCACGGCCAGCAAGATCCTGAAGCTGCTGGCGCGCGGCGGCCTGCTGCTCTCCCAGCGGGGCGTCCACGGTGGCTACAGCCTGAGCCGCGCGCCGGAGGAGATCTCGGTCGCCGAGGTGATCGGGGCGCTGGACGGCCCCATCGCGATCACCGAGTGCATCGACGACGGCCCGGGTGAGTGCTCGCACGAGCGGCTCTGCCCGGTGCGTGGCAACTGGCAGCGGATCAACCTGGCCATCCGTCGCGCTCTCGAGGGAATCTCCCTCGCCGAGATGAGCCATCCGCTGCCGCGCTCGCTGGTCACCCTGGGAGGTGGCCGCGAGACGCATCCGGCCAGCGCCCGCTGACGATCTAGAAGAAGCTACGCGAACCCCTTTTCTCGAGAGGTCGATCCGAATGCCCGATACCGATACCCAACTGCTGCACGAGAAGGTAGCCCAGAAGTACGACGCCGGTTTCGTCACCAACGTCGAGCAGGAGACCCTGCCGCCCGGACTCGACGAAGAGGTCATCCGCGAGATCTCCCGCCGCAAGGGAGAGCCCGAGTGGATGCTCGAGTGGCGTCTGGCGGCCTACCGGGACTGGCTGAAGATGGAGGAGCCCACCTGGGCCAACATCACCTACGAGCCGGTGGACTACCAGGGCATCTCCTACTTCGCGGCGCCCAAGAAGAAGCCGGAGAGCCTCGACGAGGTGGACCCGGAGATCCTGGCCACCTACGAGAAGCTGGGCATCCCGCTCCAAGAGCAGAAGATGCTGGCCGGCGTGGCGGTGGACGCGGTCTTCGACAGCGTCTCCGTCGCGACCACCTTCCGCGAGAAGCTGGCCGAGGCCGGGGTGATCTTCTGCGCCATGTCCGAGGCGGTGCGCGAGCACCCCGAGCTGGTGAAGAAGTACCTGGGCAGGGTGGTGCCGCGCAACGACAACTTCTTCGCCGCACTGAACTCGGCGGTCTTCTCGGACGGCTCCTTCGTCTACGTGCCCGAAGGGGTGCGCTGCCCCATGGAGCTCTCCACCTACTTCCGCATCAACGCCCAGAACACCGGGCAGTTCGAGCGCACCCTGATCATCGCCGAGAAGGGCGCCTACGTGAGCTACCTCGAGGGCTGCACGGCGCCCATGCGCGACGAGAACCAGCTCCACGCGGCGGTGGTCGAGCTCTTCGCCCACGAGGGCGCCGAGATCAAGTACTCCACGGTCCAGAACTGGTACCCGGGCGACATGGAGACCGGCGTCGGCGGGGTCTACAACTTCGTCACCAAGCGCGGCATCGCGGCGGGCAACCGGGCCAAGATCTCCTGGACCCAGGTGGAGACCGGCTCGTCGATCACCTGGAAGTACCCCAGCGTCATCCTCAAGGGCGACAACACGGTGGGCGAGTTCTACTCGGTGGCCCTCTCCAAGGGGCGCCAGCAGGCCGACACCGGGACCAAGATGATTCACGTGGGCAAGAACACCCGCTCGACCATCGTGTCGAAGGGGATCTCCGCCGGCCACGGCCAGAACACCTACCGGGGCGGCGTCAAGATTACCCGCGGGGCCGACAACGCGCGCAACTTCTCGCAGTGCGACTCCATGCTGATCGGCAGCGAGTGCGGCGCCCACACCTTCCCGTACATCGACGTCCAGAACCCGACCGCCCAGATGGAGCACGAGGCTTCCACCTCGAAGGTCGGGGAAGACCAGATCTTCTACTGCAACACGCGCGGCATCGACCCCGAAGAGGCCGTGTCGATGATCGTCAACGGCTTCTGCAAAGAGGTCTTCAACGAGCTCCCCATGGAGTTCGCGGTGGAGGCGCGGAAGCTGCTCGAGATCAGCCTAGAGGGCAGCGTCGGCTGACGCCGGCGGCCCCGCTCGTTCCAGAACGAACCCCAGCGGCGAGGTTTCCTCGCCGGTCAACGATCGGATTCGAAGAGAGAGACAGAAGATGAGCCTACTCGACATCAAGAACCTCCACGCCGAGGCGGAGGAGAACGAGATCCTCAAGGGCGTCGACCTGACGCTCGAGCCCGGTCAGGTGCACGCCATCATGGGGCCCAACGGCTCCGGCAAGTCCACCCTGGCCCGTATCCTCGCCGGGGACGAGAGCTACGAGATCACCGACGGCCAGGTGCTCTACAAGGGCGAGGACCTGCTCGACCTCGCCCCCGAGGACCGCGCCCGCGAGGGCCTCTTTCTGGCCTTCCAGTACCCGGTGGAGATCCCCGGGGTCTCCAACGTCTACTTCCTCAAGGCGGCGCTCAACGCCATCCGCAAGCACCGCGGCCTCGAGGAGATGGACGCGGTCGACTTCCTCTCCTACGTGCGCGAGAAGATGAAGCTCGTCAAGATGGACGAGGCGCTGCTCAACCGGCCCGTCAACGAGGGCTTCTCGGGCGGCGAGAAGAAGCGCAACGAGATCTTCCACATGTCCGTCCTCGATCCCATGCTGGCGGTGCTGGACGAGACCGACTCCGGCCTCGACATCGACGCCCTGAAGATCGTCGCCGACGGCGTCAACAGCCTGCGCGACGGCAAGCGCGCCTTCCTGGTCATCACCCACTACCAGCGGCTGCTCAACTACATCGTGCCCGACTTCGTGCACGTGATGGTGGACGGCAGGATCGTGCGCTCGGGGGGCAAGGAGCTGGCGCTCGAGCTCGAGGAGAAGGGCTACAACTGGCTGGAGGAGGCGAGCGCCCCCGGCCAGCCGGTGAGCGTCTGAGGGGAGAGCGATCATGACGACGACCCTCGAGACGAAGACCGGCGCGTCGCTCCTGGAGCGGCGGCTGGCGAGCGCCATCGACCGCATCTCCCCCGCCGGCGAGTCGGAGCGGCTGGCCGGCCTGCGTCGCGCCGCCGCGGCGCGCTACGACTCGCTCGGCGTGCCCACCACCCGGCACGAGGAGTGGCGGTTCACCAACCTGAAGCCCATCGCCGACACCGACTTCGCGGCGCCGTCGCCGGCGAAGCCGATGGACCCGGCGACGATCGAGCCCTACGCCTATTCGGGCTGCACGCAGCTCGTCTTCCGCAACGGACGGCTGGACCCCGAGCTCTCGAAGGTGGAGGAGCTGCCCGAGGGAGTGGTGGTCGAAAGCCTGGCGAGCGCCCGCCGGACGCGTCCCGAGCTGCTGGACGCCTACCTGGGCAACCACGCCAGCTTCGAGCAGCACCCCTTCGTGGCGCTCAACACCGCCCTGTGGCAGGACGGTCCGCTGCTGCTGATCCCCCGCGGCGTGATCGTCGAGAAGCCGATCAACCTGATCTTCCTGGGCGAGCCGGAGGAGCGGCCCGTCGCCTTCTTCCCGCGTCTGCTGATCGTCGCCGAGGAGTCCAGCCAGGCGACGGTGCTGGAGCAGTACGCCACGGTGGGCGAGGGGGCCTACCTGACCTCGCCCGTCACCGAGGTGCTGCTGCACGACAACGCGGTGGTGGACCACTACAAGCTGCAGCGAGAGTCCATCGAGGCGTACCACCTGGCCACCTTCCAGCTCTGGCAGAGCCGCGACGCCAACTTCACCTCGCACTCGATCTCCTGGGGCGGCGCCATCGTGCGCAACGACGTCAACGCGGTGCTCGACGGCGAGGGGGGCGAGGCGACCCTCAACGGCCTCTACATGGTGGAGGGCACCCAGCTCGTGGACAACCACATGCGGGTCGAGCACGCCAAGCCCCACTGCGACAGCCACGAGCTCTTCAAGGGCATCCTGGAGGGCCGCGCGCGCGCCGTCTTCAACGGCCGGATCTACGTCCACGAGGGGGCGCAGAAGACCGACGCCAAGCAGACCAACCGCAACCTGCTGCTCTCCGACAAGGCGGTCTGCAACTCCAACCCGCAGCTCGAGATCTTCGCCGACGACGTCAGGTGCACCCACGGCTCCACCGTCGGACAGCTCGACGAGACGGCGATCTTCTACCTGCGCTCCCGGGGCATCGGAGAGGTCGCGGCCAAGAGCCTGCTGACCTACGCCTTCGCCGCCGACATCGTGACGCGGATCAGGATGCCCGCGGTGCGCGCCGAGCTCGAGGAGTTCCTCTTCCGGCGTCTGCCGCGCGGCGAGGTCGTGCGCCAGGCGGTCTGACGGGCCGAGGATGTCCACGGCGGTCGAGGAGACGGCGAGCGAGAGGCGGCCCCGCTTCGACGTGGAGCGGGTCCGCCGCGACTTCCCGGCCCTCTTCCTGACCGTCCACGGGAAGCCGCTGGCCTACCTGGACAACGCCGCCACCGCCCACAAGCCGGGCACGGTGATCGAGGCCGAGGCCCGCTTCTACCGCGAGGCCAACGCCAACGTGCACCGCGGCGTGCACGCCCTCTCCCTCAAGGCGACCATCGCCTACGAGGAGGCGAGGGAGAAGGCGGCCGGGTTCCTCGGCGCCGAGTCGCTCTCCGAGATCGTCTTCGTGCGCGGCGCCACCGAGGCGATCAATCTGGTGGCGGCGACCCACGGCCGCCAGCGGGTGGGCGCCGGCGACGAGATCGTGGTGACGGCGATGGAGCACCACTCCAACATCGTGCCCTGGCAGCTCCTGTGCGAGGAGAAGGGGGCGCGTCTCAAGGTGGCGCCGATCGACGACGCCGGCCAGCTCGTGGCCGGCGGGCTCGAGGAGCTGCTGACCGACCGCACCCGGATCGTCGCCCTGGTCCACGTCTCGAACGCCCTCGGCACCGTCAACCCGGTGCGCGAGCTGACCGCCGCGGCGCACGAGGCGGGCGCCACCGTGGTGGTGGACGGCGCCCAGGCGGCGCCGCACATGCCAGTGGACGTGGCCGAGCTGGGCTGTGACTTCTACGCCGTCTCCGGCCACAAGGCGTTCGGTCCCACCGGCATCGGCCTGCTCTGGGGGCGCGCCGATCTGCTGCGGGAGATGCCCCCGTACCAGGGCGGCGGCGAGATGATCCGCTCGGTGAGCTTCGAGCGCTCCGAGTACGCCGACCCGCCGGCGCGGTTCGAGGCCGGGACCCCCAACATCGCCGGAGCGGTGGGGCTGGGGGCGGCCCTCGACTACCTCGGAGCGCTGGACTGGGCGGGGGTGGCCGAGCACGAGGAGGCCCTCCTGGCCCACGCCACCGAGGCCCTGGAGCAGCTCCCCGGCCTGTCGATCATCGGCAGGGCGGAGAGGAAGGCCGCCGTGGTCTCGTTCGTCCTCGACGGCGTGCACGCCCACGACGTCGGCACCATCGTGGACCGCGAGGGGGTGGCGGTGCGAACCGGACACCACTGCGCCCAGCCGGTGATGGAGCGCTTCGGCGTGCCCGCCACCACCCGGGCGTCGTTCGCCTTCTACAACTCCCACGAGGAGGTGGACCGTCTGGTGGCGGCGCTCGCCAAGGTGCGCGAGGTCTTCGCCTGATGTCGGGTCTCGAGGACCTCTACCAGGAGGTGATCCTGGACCACAGCCGGCGGCCCCGCAACTCGGGCGCGCTGCCCGACGCCGGGGCCAGCGCGGAGGGCTACAACCCGCTCTGCGGCGACCGCGTCAGGGTGCATCTGACGACCGACGGCGACCGCATCGAGGAGATCCGCTTCGAGGGCGTGGGCTGCGCCATCTCCACCGCCTCGGCCTCGCTGATGACCGAGGTGGTGAAGGGAAAGAGGGTGGCGGAGGCCCTCGATCTCCACCAGCGCTTTCACGAGCTGCTGACCGGCGACCCCTCCGTCCGCGAGGTGGCGGGACCCGAGCTGGGCAAGCTGGCGGTGTTCTCGGGCGTCAGGGAGTTCCCGGTGAGGGTCAAGTGCGCTACTCTCCCCTGGCACACCCTGAAGCAGGCTCTGGCCGAAGGCCGCGGCTCGGTCTCGACCGAGTAGGCCGACGGCCCTGCGAGCCCCCACCGTTGACGTAGAATCCCGACCTTTCCGCCTCGACGCGCCCGATGCCCTCTCCCCGCCCGTCCGCGACGGCCACCCACAGCTACGAGCAGTCCTCGTGGACGCTGGACCGTCTGGTTCCCGGGGGGTCCGAGAAGAGCCTGGAGCGGCTGTTCCAGGGCCTCGAGCGGGCCACCCGCGAGCTCGAGGCGAGGCGAGGCGAGCTCACGGAGAAGCTCGAGCCGGAGCGCTTCCTCGAGATCTTGCGGGAGTACGAGCGCTTCGTCGAGCGGGCGTTCGTGGTCTCGGCCTACGGTCAGCTCCTCTTCTCGTCGGACACCCAGTCGGTGGAGGCGCTGACCCTGCGCAACCGGATCGAGCACAAGCTGATGGAGTGGCAGAACCGCTCCCTCTTTCTGACCCTCTGGTGGCGGGGCCTCGACGACGCCGCGGCCGAGCGGCTGCTTCCCGACGCCAAGCGCGAGCCCGATCTGCGCCACCACCTGCTCGACCTGCGCCGGCTGCGCCGCCACACCCTCGACGAGGCCTCGGAGAAGATCATCAACCTCAAGGACGCCAACGGGGTGGACGCCCTGATCAAGCTCTACTCCATGCTGACCAACCGGCTGGAGTTCCGCATCGAGGTCGACGGCGAGGTGGAGGTGCTGACCCGCGACGAGCTCACCGCCTACGTCACCTCGCCCCGCGCCGAGCTGCGGCGGCAGGCCTACGACGAGCTGCTGCGGGTCTACCGCCGGGAGAGCCGCCCGCTGGCCGAGATCTACGTCCACCGGGTGCGCGACTGGGACGGCGAGAACCGCAAGCTGCGCGGCTACGCCTCGCCCATCGCGGTGCGCAACACCGCCAACGACGTCCCCGACGAGGCGGTCGAGGTGCTGCTCGACGCGGTGCGCGACCACGGCCACCTCTTCCGTCGCTACTTCCGTCTCAAGGCGCGGCTGCTGGGGATGGACCGGCTGCGGCGCTACGACCTCTACGCTCCGCTCGCCTCCTCGGAGCGCAGGGTGCCCTACGACGAGGGGGTGCGGATGGTGCTCGACACCTTCCGCGACTTCCACCCTGGCTTCGCCCAGAGGGCCGAGCGCGTCTTCCGCGACGGGCACATCGACAGCGAGCTCCGCAAGGGAAAGCGCAGCGGGGCCTTCTGCGCCACGGTGCTTCCGAGCCAGACCCCCTGGCTGCTGGTGAACTACACCGGACGCATCCGCGACGTGGCCACCCTCGCGCACGAGCTCGGGCACGCCGTGCACAGCCTCCTCGCCGAGGAGCACTCGGTGCTCACCCAGCACTCCTCGCTGCCGCTGGCGGAGACCTCCTCGGTGTTCGCCGAGATGCTCCTGACCGACCGCCTGCTCAGGGAGGAGTCCGATCCGGGGGCGCGGCGCGAGCTGCTGGCCACCGCCCTGGACGACATCTACGGCACCGTGCAGCGTCAGGCCTACTTCGTGCGCTTCGAGGTGGCGGCTCACCAGTCGATCCTCGACGGCGCCTCCAGCGACCAGCTCAACGACCTCTACTACACGACCCTCGAGGAGCAGTTCGGCGACAGCGTGGAGCTGGTGCCCGAGTTCCGCTACGAGTGGCTGGCGATCCCGCACTTCTACAATGCGCCCTTCTACTGCTACTCCTACAGCTTCGGGCAGCTCCTGGTGCTGTCGCTCTACCGTCGGTACCAGGAGGAGGGGGAGAGCTTCATCCCCGGGTACCTGAAGACCCTGGCCTACGGCGGCTCGGCGCGGCCGGAGACCATCCTGGCCGAGACCGGCGTGGACATGACCGACCCGGCGTTCTGGGCTGGCGGCTTCGCCGTGGTCGGGGGGCTGCTGGACGAGCTGGCGGCGCTCGAGACGGGGTAGCCGGGCCATGCGGGGCCTCGAGCGGGGCTTGGTTCTGGCGCTGGCCGCCCTGGTCGCCGGGTGCGGCCCGCAGGGGAACGACGACCGCTCCGCGCCCCTGCCCGCCACCCGCGGGGTGATCCTCATCTCGATCGACGCCCTGGGCGCCAAACATCTGGGCGCCTACGGCGGGCCGGAAGGAGTGAGCCCCTTCCTCGACGCCCTGGCGGAGCGCGCGCTGGTCTTCGAGCGGGCCGCGGTCCAGTACCCCTCGACCCTCACCTCCCACCTGTCGATCCTCACCGGCCTCTATCCGGCGGAGCACGGGGTCTATCCGCCGTCGAGCGTCCTGGCGGAGACGATCCCGACCCTGCCCGAGCTCTTCCAGGCGGCCGGCTACCGCACCGCCGGGCACACCGAAGGCGGCTTCATGGCGGGCGGCTTCGGCTTCGCCCGCGGCTTCGACGTCTTCACCGACACCCCCCACCAGGACGAGACCGACGTCGAGCGGACCTTCAGCCGGGGGATCGACTTTCTCGGCTCGCTCGCGCCGCGCGAGAAGTTCTTCCTCTTTCTCCACACCTACGCCGTCCACGACCCCTACGACCCGCCGGCGGAGTTCCGGGGGGCCGTCGAGCCGGCCGTCGGGCCGCCGCCCACCGGGCCCGAGATCCGGCGGCTCAACGACTCCGGCGAGCCCCTCGATCCGGCCCTGGTGGAGCGCTACCGCCGGCTCTACCGGGGCTCGGTCCGCTACGTGGACTCGCTGCTCGAGAAGCTCTTCGGCGAGCTCGAGCGTCTCCGGCTGCTGCACGAGACCACGGTGGTGGTCACCTCCGACCACGGCGAGGAGTTCGGCGAGCACGGCCGGCTGGGCCATGCCCAGCTCTACCCCGAGCACCTCTTCGTGCCGCTCGTCGTGGTCCATCCCGCCGTCGCCGGGGCGGTGCGTGTCTCCACTCTGGTGGAGAGCCTCGACCTGGCGCCCACCCTGCTCGACCTGCAGGGGATCGACCTGCCCGAAGGGGGCATGTCGGGCAGGAGCCTGCTGCCCCTCTTGCGCGAGCCGCGGACGCCGCGCCCGGCCCGGGCCTACGCCGAGATGGTGGAGGAGCGGCGGCACCGTACCCTCCTGGACGACGGCCCGGAGGGGCTCTGGCAGCTCCTGGTCTCCGAGCCGCACGCCGATCCGGAGGGGGTCTGGCTCGGCGGAGCCCCAGCCGTCTTCGACGTCTGGTCGACTCCCCTCACGCTGCGCGCGCGCTCTTTCGACCGGGAGCGGCGGGTTGCCATCGCGGGGCCGTCGGGGGCGCTGGGCGAACGCGGCCTCGGGCCGGAGTGGCAGGAGTGGCGGCTCGACCTGTCGGGTCAGGAGCTGCCGGTCCGGCTGACCCTCTCGGCGGACGGCTGCGCGAGCCCCGAGGAGCTCGGCCTCTCGGACGACGCCCGCTGCCTGGCCGTCCAGCTCGCCCGCCCGCCGCTCTGGCTGACCGAGCTCTACCACCTGGCCGGCGACCCGGAGGCCCGGACACCGGTCCGAGACCCGGAGCGGCTCTCCTCCCTGGCCCGGCGGCTTTCGGGGCTCGAGTTCGTTCCGCGCGCCCACGGCGTCGCCAGCGAGCTCTCTGAAGAGACCGTGCGAACCCTGAGGGCGCTCGGCTACCTCGAGTAGCCGGATCGCCGCGGATCTTCCGGACGAGGCTCCCGACCGTGTCGTGGGCGGGCGGGCAGCTAGGGCGAGAGCTCCGCGGGGCCGAAGAGGTCGAGCATCTGGCGCTCGGTGGGCGGCTCCAGGATCTGCCGGGAGGCGAACTCGGCGGCGCCGGGGAAGCCGGTCGCCCGGACCCTCCGGGCGGCCCGGTCGAGGTCGTACTCCGTCCGCCGCAGCTCGACCCCGGGCCCCAGGGCGAGCCAGTAGGCGCCGGGGGGGCCGAAGGGCATCCCCACGCTGCCGGCGTTGACCACCCGCAGACCGCCCACCCGGCGGTCGAACTGCATGTGGGTGTGGCCGCAGACGAGGAGGGCGGCGTCGACGCCCGCGAAGACCGGCAGCAGCACCGCCTCGGAGGTCAGCCGGGTGAAGATCTCGACGTCGTTGCGCGGGGTGGCATGACAGAAGAGGACCCGCCCCAGACCGTCGATCTCGAGTTCGACGGTCGCCGGCCAGGAGCCGATCGTGCGGGCGCCGTCGTCGTCCAGCCTCCCCGCGACCCAGTCTAGCTGGGCGCGCCGCGCTTCCGGCTGGCCCCGGTACCACTTCGTTTCGCGGCCCTGCCGCCGGGCGACCACCTCGCGGTCGGTGTTGCCCACCAGGAAGCGCGCCGGGGTCTCGAGCTCCGTGAGCCGGGCCAGGCTGCGGACCGGCATCGGGCCGAAGACCACGTCCCCGCCCACCACGACCCGGTCAAAGCCCTCGCGCCCGATCTCCTCGAGCGCCGCCTCGAGGGCCGGCAGATTGCCGTGGACGTCGTAGAGGGCTGCGACACGCATTCGCGGGCTCCGGCGCGGGGGGACCCCGGAGGGGGCCCTGGCACCGAGCCTACGACATGCAGGACGGGGGCGAACAGGGCCGTATCGGCGCGAGGCGGACCGGACGGAAAAAGGCGACGGACCGACCTCTCGCGGCCGGTCCGCCGTCAGGGGAAGCTGGGGGACGCCCACGGCTCCACGCGGCAGGCGTGAGTCACAGGCGCGCCGCCGGCCGAAGGGTTACGCGCGGGTGAGCGCGGCGCGGTAGAGTAACCGCCACCCCCGATCAGTCTCGGCAGGACCTCCGGCCGCGCGGCGCGGGTCGTCGCCGCCGTCGCCGGACAGGCACCGGAAGGAGAAAGCCATGCCCCGAGCCCTCGGCGTTTCCTCTCGCACCGCGCGGCTGCTCGTCGCCGTGGTCTTCGGCGCAACGGTCGCCGGCTGCACGGCCATCGCGGAGAGGGTGGCCCAGCATCTGGTCGAGAAGGACGTCAAGAAGCTGGACCACGACTTCGAGCTCTTCGAAGGCGACCTGGCCCTCTTCCGAAAGTGTCTGGGCGAGCGCGGGGGAAGCTGCCAGGGCGCGGGCGCCACCGCGCTGCCCCACTCCACCCAGGAGGGGGCGACGATCCAGCCGACGGCGCCGGGCTCGAGCGCCACCCTGGCCGAGTCGGTGGCCAGGCTGCCGTCCGGTCACCCCGCCCGGACCGCGCACGCGGTGCTGCCGCACCCGGTGGTTCGCCAGGCCGCCGCCCTCCACGATCACCTCCGCGGCGTGCCGCCGGCCGCCGGCAGCGGTCTCGCCGTCGAGAGCGGCACCTCCGCCGCCGGCGGGCGCAGCAGCACCGTCACCCTGGAGCTGCCGATCGGCCGCAGCGAGGAGCTTCACGACGGCCTCCTGTCCAGTACCGGAAACGGCGGCTGGGAGGCGCTTCACGACCACTGCCGAGGGCTCCTCGAGCGCGACTCCGGCGGTGCCGACCGCTCGCGGCTGGAGGCGGACTGCCGCCGGATCGCCTTCATCCGCGGCTATCTCGCCGCCTACTTTCGGAAGGGAGAGTTCGTGGAGGTGGACGTCGAGCTCGCCGGCGCCATCCGGGCCGTCAACCGGGGCGCCCGGGAGGTCGAGACGTCCCTCGACGGCCTGAAGGGGGAGATCGCGCGGCTCGAGGCGGAGGTCGGCGCGGCCGAGAAGGAGGCGCTGCAGAAGACGAGCGCCGACGCCGCCGCGATCGCCTCGGAGGTGGAGGCGCTGATCAGCCGGGTCGAAGGGCAGATCGTGCGGCGCTACGGAGCCCGGGCGCGGCGCATCTTCGAGGGCCTGGCGGGTCTCACGAGGAAGCTGGCCGACGCGGCCCGGAAGCTGGCCGAGAGCGCCGAGGCGGAGCTGGCCCAGGAGGTCGAAAGCGCCCTGGCCGCGGTGGACCGGGCGCTGGACGAGGTCCAGCGGCAGCTCGGGGAGCTGGAGACCGAGGTGGGCGACGTGGACGAGAAGGTGGTGGCCGAGATCGACGACGAGCTGGGCAGGGCGGACAGGGCGCTGAGCAACGTCTTCAAGGTGACCCGGACGGGCTTCGTCTCGCGGGACGCGACCTTCCAGGCGCGGCTGCCCACCCTGCAGGTGGTCCTCGACCCCACCGTGCGGCGGCTCATCACGGTCGAGGACGTGGACACGGGCCAGACCCTGACGGGCGCCTCGGACCTGGCCGACCTGGGGGTGGCCACCGACGCCTCGGGGGTCGGGACCGGCAGCTCGATCGGCGCGGAGATCGTGCGCGTCTTCCTGGAGGCGATCTTCGACGCCGGGGAGGGGCTCCCGGCCGTGGCCGCGCCGAACGCCCCGCGACCCACCGGGCTCGACCTGGGACCGTTCTCGCTGCCCCTGTTCACCTCGCCCATGGGCAACGTGGACGCCGGCGACCTCACGCGGATGACCCACACCAACGACCAGGTCGCCGCCCGCACGCGAGCCATCACCGCCCGCGTGATCGCCGGCATCGGCCCCTTCAGCCTGAACAACGCGGCGCTGGAGGACTTCCTGGTGGAGATCATCGCCACCAGCGTCCGCAAGGCCACCGCCAAGGCCACCTGGTGCTGGTATGCCTGCAACCTGGACGTGGACCTGGCGACCCTCGGGCGGGACGCCGATACCGCGGTCGACGACAAGGTGGACCAGGAGAAGCGGAGGATCGACCGCTACTTCGACGAGAGGGCCGAGAAGGTGCGGCTGCGGCTGCGGCTGAGCGAGTGAGCACAGGTCGCCGGAGAGGATCTCGGGGACGGCTCGCCGATCCGCTCGGAGGCCGCACGGCTAGACTTCCCGGCATGCGGTGGCTCGTCGCTCTCGCCCTCGTGGCCACCCCCCCGGTCGGCGCCGCCGACCTCGACGCCCCGTTCGCTGAGCGCTTCGCGCAGCTCGCCCTCGACTGCATGCATCGCGAGTACCCGAACAAGATCGCGCACGTGCTGCGGAGCGACGACGACGTGCGGCCGCCGCGGCAGCTCACTCCGGCCTTCTTCGGCTGCTACGACTGGCACTCCGCGGTCCACGGGCACTGGCTGCTGGTGCGTCTGGCGCGCAGCTCTCCCGACGCGCCCTTCGCCGCCCCGGCTCTGGCGGCCGTGGACAGCACTCTCACGCCGGAGAAGATCGCGGGCGAGGTGGCCTACCTCGAGGGAGAGGGCCGCACCTCCTTCGAGCGGCCGTACGGCCTCGCCTGGCTGCTGCAGCTCGCCGCCGAGGTGCGAGAGTGGGACGAGCCGCGGGCTCGACGGTGGGCCGCCACCCTCGCGCCGCTGGAGCAGGCCGCCGCGGACCGCCTCGCGGAGTGGCTCCCCAAGCTCGACTACGCCATCCGGGTCGGCGAGCACTCGCAGACCGCCTTCGCCTTCGGCCTCATCCTGGACTGGGCGCGGGCCGCCGGCGACGAGGAGATGGAGCGCCTCATCGCCGAGCGGGTGCGGCGCTTCTACCTCGGAGACGAGGCCTGCCCGCTCCACTATGAGCCCGGGGGTCAGGACTTCCTCTCGCCCTGCCTGGCGGAGGCGGATCTGGTGCGCCGCCTCCTGGGCGCCGAGGAGTTCGCGGATTGGCTTGGCCGCTTCCTCCCGGGGATCCCGTCCGACGGCAGCCCCTGGGCCCTGGCGCCGGCCGTGGTCTCCGACCGCTCCGACCCCAAGCTGGCCCACCTGGACGGCCTCAACCTGAGCCGGGCCTGGATGCTCGAGGGGATCGCCGCCGGCCTGCCCTCGGAGGATCCGCGCAGACCGGCGCTTCGGGGGGCCGCCGCCGAGCACCGCGCCGCGGGCCTCGAGGGGGTGACCGGCGAGCACTACGAGGGCGGACATTGGCTGGGCAGCTTCGCGGTCTACCTGTTGACCGGCCGCGGGCTCTGAGCCGCGCGAGCTCCTGGCCCGCCACGCCGCCTCGGCGGCAGGGTGAACAGCGGCAGGTGCAGACGCGCTCTGGCTGCGGGCCGGGCGTCCAAGGCGCCGAGAAGCTCAGCGGGCGGCTTCGACCAGGCTCCCGTAGTAGAGCGCGTTGAAGAGCAGCTTGAAGGTGCGCAGGGGCTGCGCCCGGTGCTGGGCCCGGAAGCCGATCAGGATGACGTGGCCGTCGCCGACCTGGAACTCGACCACGGCGGCGCGCCGCTCCAGCTTCTGGGCCCCCTTCAGATAGCCGCTGACCAGGATGTCGTCGCGGTGGTCGGGGTAGCGGGCCACCACCCGCCGGTCGAAGCGGGCGTCGGGCAGACGGGTCCGGAAGGCGGGGGAGGAGGCGAAGTAGCCCGCCTCTTCCTGCCGCAGGCCGTAGCCCAGCGGGTGGCCGGTGTCCACCAGGAGACGCACCAGGGTGCCCGGGGCGGAGAAGTCGTCGTCGCCGTCGCCCAGGACGTCGCTCACCGGCAGCTCGAAGAGGTCGATCAGGTACTCGGCCGAGCTGTCGAGGGCCACCACGGTGCCGCCGTTGCGGACCCACTCCTTCAGCCGCTCGCCCCCTTCGCTCCCCACTCCGCCGGCGTACTCGGGGGGCAGCGGGCTCCAGAAGCGGGCGCCGCGGCCGGACGGCTCGCCCTTCTCGATGATCGACTTGCCGACGTCGGGGAAGAGGATGGTGGCGAGGCCGTCGAAGCTGCCGTCGCGAACGTCCTCGTTGGCCAGATTGCGGAAGGGAAACTCGTAGCCCTCCAGCAGAAAGCGGGTCCATCCCTCGTCCATGCTGGCCACCCACGGCTTGAAGAGGCCCACCGTGACCGGACGGACCTGCAGGCGGCCGCTGACCGGCACGGCGTCGGCGGCCTCCACGGGCAGGTGCAGCTCGTCGGCCAGGGCCTGCAGCTCGGCCGCCGTGACCTCCTCGGCGGGGATCCAGACGTCTCCGACCTTGGCGTCGCCATGCTCCTCGGTCAGCCAGTAGATCCGCTTGCCCGCCGCCAGCAGTCGGTTCATGGCCGCGTAGACCGAGTCGTGGGAGTGGGAGAGCAGGTAGCCGTTGTCGCTGGGAGCCACGGTGACCGACGGCCAGGCCATCGTCTCGACGGCGGCCAGGCCGGCGGCCTGGAACGGCCGGTCGAGCTCGTCGATCGCGACCCCCATGAGAAGCGGCAGCGACCAGGCGGTGACGTCGTAGGGCGGGAAGATCGGCCCCCCCTCATAGGGGCGGATCTCTGGGTAGCGCTGCCGGCGGAGCATGGTGAGCAGGAAGGCCCGGTACGGCTGCGCGGCCGGCACCACCCAGCTTCCCGCCGGGTAGGTCGTCCGGCCCACGGTGAAGGGCTCGTCGGCGCGCTGCACGGTGACGCCGTGCCGCAGCAGCAGCTCCACCAGGCGTCCGGCCGCCCCGGGGTCGTGCTGGTCCGGGGGGACGACCCAGCCGAAGGGCGCCTCGGCACGGCCCGCGGCGACCTGCCGGGCCCCCATCCGGTAGAAGTTCGCCAGCAGCTCCTCGCGGTAGTCGGAGCAGGTCTCGAGCGCCGCCCAGGTGGCGATCAACTCGTACTCGACGATGTCGCGCAGCCGCCACCAGCCGCCGGGCCAGGGGGAGGGAAAGTTGGCGCGGCGCTTGTACTCGGGCAGGCCCTTGCGGCCGCCCGCCAGCTCCCCGGGGTCGATGTGGATGGGCGTCGCGATGCGGACGCTCGCCACCTCCGTCAGGAGGCCGGTGACGTTCTTCCACCAGGCCGTGTTGCGGGTGCCGCCCGGCCAGTAGCTGTCGAAGATCATGTTGTGGCCGACCCCGGTCTTGCCCGCCTCCTCCAGCCGGTAGGACATGTTGGTGCCGATGAGGTCCGCCTGGCGGAAGATCAGCGAGTCGACCTCCAGCGCCAGGGGGTCGGTCTGGGGCGGAACGAACATCCGCGGCCCGGTGGAGCCCATCTGGTGCTCGTCGATGAAGACCTGCGGGAACCAGCGGTGGTAGAGCAGATCGTTGACGTTCCGCGTCTCGGCCTGGGTCAGCATGTAGAAGTCGCGGTTGTTGTCGTGCCCCACGTAGTGCTGGTAGAGCCACGGCATGCGGCCGCCCTCGAACTCGGTGCCGAGCTGCTTCTCGTACCAGTCGATCACCAGCACCTGGCCATCGGGGTTGATCGACGGCATGAGCAGCAGGATGACGTTCTCCATCCAGGCCAGCCGGTCGGGATCGGTGGTGGTGGCGAACTGGTAGGCGAACTCCGTCGCCATCTGGGTGCACCCCACCTCCGTGGCGTGGATCGTGCAGGTCACCAGCACGATCGCCCTGCCCTCGGCGGCGAGCCGTGCGGCTCGCTCCGGGGTGAGGCGATCGGGCCGGGCGAGCTCTGCCGCGATGCCTCGGTAGCGCTCGAGATCGGCCTGATTGGCGGCCGACGTGAGAACCACCGTGACCATCTCGTTGCCCAGGGTGGAGGTGCCGGCGCTCTCGACGGAGACGCGATCGGAATTCTGCGCCACCAGCCGGAGGTATTCGAGGACGCGGGGATAGGGCGCCAGCTTGCGGTCGGCGCCCACCGGGTGCCCGAGGAACTCCTCCGGCGACGGTGGCTGGGCGGCAGCGGAGAACGAGATTGCCAGCAAGAGAAGCGCGACGGCGACGGTCCGGGTCATCCTCTTCCTCCGAGAAGATCGGTGTCTCGCGGCGGGCGGCCGGGGTCGGGAACCGGAGAAGGCTAGCACGGCTCCCGCTGGCGCTGGCGGCGGTTCTGGCGTGTCCGCCGGAGCTCGCCGCCGCCGAGGGCCCGGCGCCGGCTCGCGAGGAGCTCAGGTACCGGTGGCGACTCGGCGGGGTGGGCGGCACCCTCGCCCGCGTCTTCGTCCCCGGCAGGGGCGAGGGCCGGCTGATCACCGAGCCGGTGGGGCCGGGCGAGCGGCGGACCGTGCTGAAGATCACCTCGCAGGACGCCGACGGCGAGGAGTACTGGCTCTGGGGCTCGCGGCTCGACGCCGCCACGCTGGACGCGCGGGAGGCCTGGAACGAGTCGTACTACCGGCAGCGCGAGAAGCGGCGCGAGACGACCCTCGACGAGCCGGGGGTGATCGACATCCCGTCGGGCATCCACCTGCTGCGCCGCCGTCCTCCGACCGAGCCGCTGGAGCTCGAGCTCTGGACCGACGGCAAGATCTACCCGGTGCTCATCGAGCCGGGCCGAAAGGAGCAGCGCCAGGTGGACGGCCGGACGACGATCGTAGACCACTTCGTGATCGAGGGCCGCGACGTGCCGGACCGGCGGGTCTGGAAGGGCCGGCTCGACGTGTGGCTGACCCCCGACGAGGCCGCCGTCCCCGTGGAGATCGTCTACCGGCGCAAGGGCGGAAAGGTCCACCTGGACCTGGTCCCGCCCGAGTAGAGCTCCGGCTCCCGGCCGGCTCCACTTCTGCGGCGGACGCTGGTAGCCTTCCGCCGGTGAGATTCTCCGCCGCGCCCCTGCTTCCGCTCCTGATCGCCGCCTGCGGCGCGCCGGCGGTCGAGTCCCCGGCCGCTCTCGAGAGCCGGGAGCTGCCGACTCCCGCCGCCGCCGGGTCGTTCGCGCCGCGGCTGACCGCCGTCGGGGAGGAGGCCGGTCTGACCTGGATCGAGAAGACCGGGGCGGAGGGGCGGCACCGGATCCGGTTCGCCCGGCTGGACGGCGTCCGCTGGTCTGCCCCGTCCACCATCGTCGCGGGCGACGACCTGTTCGCCAACTGGGCCGACCTCCCGGCCGCGGTCGCCGGGGGGGACGGCGCCCTGTACGCCCACTGGCTGGCCAAGACCGGCGAGGAGACCTACGCCTACTCGATCTTCCTGGCGCGCTCCGACGACGAGGGGAGCCACTGGCGGCCCCTCGGTCGGCTCAACGACGACGACACCTCGACGGAGCACGGCTTCGTCTCCTGGCTGCCCGAGGAGGCTGGCGTGCGGGCGGTCTGGCTGGACGGGCGCGAGATGGCGTCCGGCGGGCCGATGACCCTGCGCACGGCCCTGGTCGACGCCTCGGGCGCCGGCGCCGGGCAGCTCCTGGACGAGCGGGTGTGCGAGTGCTGCAACACCGCCGCGGCCCGGTCCGGGGACGGGACCGTCCTGGTCGCCTATCGCGATCGCGCGGCCGGCGAGGTGCGCGACATCGCCACCGTCCGAGGTGGCGCCGGTGGCTGGAGCGAGCCCATGGTGCCGCACGCCGACGGCTGGGGGATCCCCGGCTGCCCCGTCAACGGCCCCGGCGTCGCGGCCGCGGGGTCCGACGCGGCCCTCGTCTGGTTTACCGCCGCCGGCGGCGCTCCGACGGTCCGCGCGGCCCTCTCGAGCGACGGCGGAGAGACCTTCGCCCCCGCGTGGACCGTGGACGCGGAGGGACCGCTGGGACGGGTGGACGCGGCCTGGTGGGGCGACGCGGCGTGGGTCGTCTGGATGGCCCCCGACGGCGACGAGGCCGAGGTGCGGCTGGCCCGCGTCTCCGAAGAGGGTCCCGCCGAGCCCCTGGTGGTGGCCCGCACCTCCGCGGCCCGCGCCAGCGGCTTCCCTCGCCTGCTGGCCCAGGAGCGCCGGCTCCTCGTCGCCTGGACCGAGGTGGCCGACGGCTCTCCCCGGCAGGTGCGGCTGGCCGAAGTGCCCCTGGCCGCGTCCAGCCAGTAGAGTAGCCTCCCGACGGCGCAGGGGCGCGGGCGGTTAGCTCAGTCGGTCAGAGCACCTGCTTTACACGCAGGGGGCCACTGGTTCGAGTCCAGTACCGCCCACCACCGCCGCCGCGAGGAGACCGGGCGAGATGACGATGGAGATTCCCAAGCAGTACGAGCCGGCGGCGACGCAGGGCAGGATCTACCGACGCTGGCTCGAGAAGGGCTGCTTCGCCGCCCGTCCCGACGAGCGCCGCGAGCGGTACGTGATCATGATGCCGCTGCCCAACGTTACGGGCGCGCTGCACATGGGACACGCCATGGACAACGTCATGCAGGATCTCCTGATCCGCTGGCACCGGATGCGCGGCGACAACACCCTCTGGATGCCGGGCATCGACCATGCCGGGATCGCCACCCAGGCGATCGTCGAGAAGTTCCTCTTCGAGACCGAGGGCAAGACCCGCAACGAGATCGGCCGCGAGGCGCTGGTCGAGCGGATCTGGGCGTGGAAGGGCGAGCAGGAGAAGCAGATCATCTCGCAGCAGCAGCAGATGGGCTGCTCGTGCGACTGGGACCGTCACCGCTTCACCCTGGATCCGGTCTGCGTGGCGGCGGTGCGGGAGGCCTTCTTCCGGCTCTTTCGCGACGGCCTGATCTACCGCGGCGATCGCCTCGTCAACTGGGACGTCCACCTCCAGACCGCGGTCTCCGACGACGAGGTCTACAAGGAGACCGTGCAGGGGCACTTCTGGCACCTGGAGTACCCGGTGGTCGACCCGCGGCCGGGCGAGCCCGAGAAGGTGGCGGTGGCCACGACGCGACCCGAGACCATGCTGGGCGACACCGCGGTCGCCTGCCACCCCGACCCGCGGGGCGAGCTGGAGCGGCAGCTCGAGGAGGCCCGGACCGCGGGCGACCGGAAGGAGGTCGAGCGGCTGGAGGAGCGGATCCGCGACCACCTGCCCCTCCTGCAGACCCTGACGGAGATGGCCGCGGACGGCCGCACGGTGATGCTGCCGCTGGCCGAGCGCGAGATCCCGCTGATCCTCGACGAGTGGGCCAAGCCGGAGCTGGGCTCGGGCTGCGTCAAGATCACTCCCGCGCACGACCCCAACGACTACGAGGTCTGGCAGCGCCACCGCGACCGCATCGGGATCGTGAACATCCTGGAGTCGGATGGCACCCTCAACGCGAGCGCCGGCGCGTACCGCGGCCTGGACGTCCCGGCGGCGCGGGCGGCGGTTGTGGCGGCGCTCACCGAGCGCGGCCTCCTCGCCCGGGTCGAAGAGCGGGAGATGGAGGTCAGCCACTCCGATCGCTCGAAGACCCCCATCGAGCCGTATCTCTCGCGTCAGTGGTTCGTGCGGATGGGCGACGTCGAGGGCGGGGTGGTGCTGGGCCGGGGCACCGGCAGGGAGTTCGCCGCCCCCGGGCTGGCGCAGGCGGCCCTCGACGCAGTGGACCCCCGCTGGCGCTCGGCGAGCGGGCGCAATCTGAGCTTCTATCCCGACGCGGAGAGCTACGGCGCGATCTACCGCAACTGGCTCGAGGAGAAGCGCGACTGGTGCATCAGCCGCCAGCTCTGGTGGGGGCACCAGATCCCCATCTGGCACGGCAGCCTGTCGCCGGAGCGGCTCGCCGACCTGCTCGACGGGATGCCGGCGCCGGAGGAGGGGCTGGCATGGGTGTGGGTGGGCGACGCGGACGGCCGCCAGCTCCCGCCCCGCGACGCCCTCGCGGCGGCCGACGCCGACGAGGAGCTCGAGGTCCAGGTCTGTCTCCGCGCCGGCGACGCCGAGGAGGAGCTGGCCCAGCGGCTCCTGGGCCACGGTCTCGAGCGCGACCCCGACGTCCTGGACACCTGGTTCTCGAGCGCCCTCTGGCCCCACAGCACCCTGGGCTGGCCCGACCCGGAGATCCTCGGCGACGCCGCCCGCGGCCCCACCGGCGAAGACCTGCTCTCCTACTACTACCCCGGCTCCTGCCTGGTCACCGGCCGCGACATCATCACTCTCTGGGTCGTCCGCATGATCATCATGGGGCTCTACAACCTGGGCGACGTGCCCTTCACCGACTGCTTCGTCCACGCCACCATCCTCGACGGCAAGGGCGAGACGATGAGCAAGTCGAAGGGCAACGGCATCGATCCCAGCGCCATCATCGACCGCTACGGCGCCGACGCGATGCGCTACCAGATCTGCAACCTGCAGACCGGCGCCCACTACGCCCGCCTGCCGGTGCAGGCGGTCTGCCCCAGCTACGACCCGGGCACCCACCCCGAGGAGCTGATCGACCTCGGCGAGGCCGAGCACGGCAAGACCCTGCACGGCGACGACAACCTCTTCACCTACCTCTGTCCCCACTGCGGCATCGAGTTCGACGTCAGCGGCACCCTGGCCCGTCTGCCCCGGGCCACGATCGTCAGCGACCGCTTCGAGGTGGGCCGCCGCTTCTGCACCAAGCTCTACAGCGCCACCCGCTTCGCGCTGCTGAACCTGGACGGCTACCGCTTCCGGCCGCTGGGGCGGGCCGATCTCGCGGCGGAGGACGTCTGGATCCTCTCCCGGCTGTCGTGCGCCATCGACGAGGTCACCGCCCAACTCGCCGCCTACAACCCCTCGGCGGCCCTGTCCGCCGCCCGCGGCTTCTTCTGGGACGAGCTGTGCGACTGGTACCTGGAGATGATCAAGCCCCGGGTGCGCGACGAAGGGGCTTCGTCGGTGGCCCTGCAGGTCGTCAGCACGGTCCTGGACCAGGTGCTGCGGCTGCTGCACCCCTTCCTCCCCTTCGTCACCGAGGAGCTCTGGTCGCGGCTCGCCGAGCGCGCGCCCCAGCGCGGCATCCGCCAGCCGCTCGCCACCACCGAGATGCTCATCGAGGCTCCGTGGCCGGGTGGGGAGCCGGAGTGGCGCGACGTCGAGGTCGAGCGGGAGTTCGAGCTGCTCCACCTGGCGATCCGGGCCGTTCGCGATCTGCGAGCCCAGCATGGAGCCCCGGCGCGCAAGCCCCTCGAGGCAGCGGTGCGGGCGCCCGAGCAGGTCGCCTCCCGTCTGCGGCGCCACCGGGAGCACCTGCTCGCCCAGGCCGCCCTGGCCGCGGTGGAGATCGGCCCCGACGTGGAGCCGCCGGCCGCCTCGACCGCCCGGGTCGAAGGGGAGATGGAGATCTACCTCTCCGGCCTGGTGGATCGGGCCGCCGAGGCGGAGCGGCTCACGGCCCAGTTGGGCGAGCTCGAGGAGCGCGCCGCCGCGACCCGGGCGCGGCTGGCCAACGAGCAGTTCGTCACCCGCGCCCCGGCGGCCGTCGTCGAGGGGGAGCGGACCAAGCTGGCGCAGCTCACGGACGAGATCGACCGCGTCACCCGTCGGCTGAGCGACCTCCGGGGGTAGCTCCGGCCGGCCCTCGGGGCCCTCTCCGCCGGCCCGACGGCTCCTGCCTCGAGCCGCCGGCGGGATCTCGCCGCCCGAGGTGGGCGACGAGACATTAGTCGAGCGAGCGATCGGTTTTTCTCCGGGGTCGGGTCCAGGCTAGAATGACGCCCTTCGACTCCGGTCGACCAGCGGAAGGAGCAGGGCGCAGATGAAGATGGACGCCGAGGCGGCAGCGACCGTCACCCCAGAGGACATCGATCCCCAGGAGACCCAGGAGTGGAAGGAGGCGCTCGAGGAGGTCATCGAGCGCGACGGCCCGGAGCGGGCCCACTTCCTCATCGAGCAGTTGGTGGACAAGGCCCGGCGCAGCGGCGCCTACCTTCCCTACAACGCCACCACGGCCTACATCAACACCATCCCTCCGCACCAGGAGGCCCGGCGTCCCGGGGACCCGGCCCTCGAGCGGCGGGTGAAGAGCATCATCCGCTGGAACGCCACCGCCATGGTCGTCAAGGCCAACCGGGGTCCCGGCGGGCTGGGCGGGCACATCGCCACCTACCAGTCGGTCGCCAACCTCCTCGAGGTGGGCTTCAACCACTTCTTCCGAGCCCGCAGCGAGGACCACGGGGGCGACCTGGTCTTCCTGCAGGGCCACAGCTCCCCCGGCGTCTACGCCCGCGCCTTCCTGGAGGGCCGGCTCACGGAGGAGCAGCTCCTCAACTTCCGCCGCGAGGTGGCTGGGGAGGGTCTCTCCTCCTACCCGCACCCGTGGCTGATGCCGGAGTTCTGGCAGTTCGCCACCGTGTCCATGGGTCTGGCGCCCCTCATGTCGATCTACCAGGCGCGGTTCATGAAGTACCTGGAGAACCGCGAGGTGATCGACGCCGGCGATCGCAAGGTCTGGGCCTTCCTGGGGGACGGCGAGATGGACGAGCCGGAGTCCCTGGGCGCCATCTCGCTGGCCACCCGGGAGCGGCTGGACAACCTGGTCTGGGTCATCAACTGCAACCTCCAGCGTCTCGACGGCCCGGTGCGGGGCAACGGCAAGATCATCCAGGAGCTCGAAGCGGTCTTCCGCGGCGCCGGCTGGAACGTGATCAAGGTGGTCTGGGGCTCCAACTGGGACCCGCTCCTGGCGCGGGACCGCAAGGGGCTGTTGCGCCGGCGGATGGAGGAGGTGGTGGACGGCGACTACCAGGCCTACGCCGCCGGCGACGGCGCCCTGGTGCGGGAGCACTTCTTCGGCAAGTACCCGGAGCTGGCCGAGATGGTGGCCGACATGTCGGACGAGGAGCTCTGGCGTCTGAAGCGCGGCGGCCACGATCCGCAGAAGGTCTACGCCGCCTACGCCGCCGCCGTCGCCCACCGCGGCCAGCCCACGGTGATCCTGGCCAAGACGGTCAAGGGCTACGGCATGGGCGAGGCGGGCGAGGGGCAGAACATCACCCACCAGCAGAAGAAGATGGGCGAGGAGGCGCTGCGCCGCTTCCGCGACCGCTTCAACATCCCGATCTCGGACGAGAAGGCGGCCGAGCTGCCCTTCTACAAGCCCCCCGAGGACAGCGCCGTCACCCGCTACCTCAGGGAGAGGCGGGAGGCGCTGGGCGGCTTCCTGCCGGCGCGGAGGAACCGGGCCGAGGCGCTCGAGGCGCCCGACCTGTCGAGCTTCAGCATGGTGCTGGAGGGCAGCGGCGACCGCGAGATCTCCACCACCATGGTCTTCGTCCGGCTGCTGGTGGCTCTGACCCGAGACGAGAAGCTGAAGAAGCACCTGGTGCCCATCGTGGCCGACGAGGCCCGCACCTTCGGCATGGAGGGGATGTTCCGGCAGCTCGGGATCTACGCGCCCTTCGGCCAGCTCTACCGCCCGGAGGACGCCGACCAGCTCGCCTACTACCGCGAGGACCAGAAGGGCCAGATCCTCCAGGAGGGGATCTCCGAGGCGGGCGCTCTGGCGTCGTGGATCGCCGCGGGGACGTCGTACACCAACCACGGCATCCACATGATCCCCTTCTTCATCTTCTACTCGATGTTCGGCTTCCAGCGCGTCGGCGACCTGATCTGGGCCGCCGCCGACATGCGCAGCCGCGGCTTCCTGCTGGGCGCCACCTCCGGCCGCACCACCCTCAACGGAGAGGGGCTGCAGCACCAGGACGGTCACAGCCACCTGGCGGCCTCGGCGGTGCCCAACTGCGTCGCCTACGACCCCACCTACGGCTACGAGCTGGCCGTGATCCTCCAGGACGGCCTCCGGCGCATGTACCAGGAGGACGAGAGCGTCTTCTACTACCTGACGGTCCTCAACGAGAACTACCCGCATCCGTCCATGCCCGAGGGGGCCGACGCCGGCATCCGCAAGGGCCTCTATTCGCTGCGCGAGGCGGAGGATCCCGGCGACCGCCCGCGGGTGCAGCTCCTGGGCAGCGGCGCCATCCTGCGCGAGGTCGAGGCCGCCGCCGCCCTGCTGGCGGAGGAGCACGGCGTGGCGGCCGACGTCTGGAGCGCCACCAGCTTCTCCGAGCTGCGGCGCGACGGCGCCGCCTGCGAGCGCTGGAACCGCCTCCATCCCGAGGCCGAGCCGCGGAAGTCCTGGGTCGAGCAGTGCCTGGAGGAGCGCCCCGGCCCGGTGGTCGCCTCCACCGACTACGTCCGCTCGGTCTCGGAGCAGATCCGGCCGTGGCTCCGGGGGCGGTACACCACCCTGGGCACCGACGGCTTCGGCCGCTCCGACACCCGGGAGCAGCTTCGCGCCTTCTTCGAAGTGGACCGCCGCCACGTGGTGGTGGCGGCCCTGAAGGCGCTGGCCGACGAAGGGACCGTGCCCGCGGGCCAGGTGGCCGAGGCCATCGCCCACTACGAGATCGACCCCGACGTCCCGGAGCCCTGGGTCCGATGAGCCGGCAGAAGGTCCACGTACCCGACATCGGCGACTTCGAATCGGTGGACGTCGTCGAGGTGCTCGTCTCCGCCGGAGACGAGGTGGCCGCCGAGGACCCGCTGATCTCCCTGGAGAGCGACAAGGCAACCCTGGACGTGCCCTCGCCCGCGGCGGGCAAGGTCGTCGAGGTCAAGGTGAAGGCGGGCGACAAGGTGGCCGAGGGCGACCTGATCCTGGTCATGGAGACGGCGGCGGAGGAGGCCGAGCCGGCGTCCGGGGCGGAGCCCGAGGAGGAGGAGCGGGAGCCGTCCGGCGAGGAGGCCCCGGCCCAGGAGCCGACGGCCGAGGAGGGGCCCGGCGAGGAGCCGCCCGCCCCGGCGGAGAGCGCGGGCGCCACCGCGCCCGCCCAGGGGGAGGCCGACCTGGGCCCCGCCCCCGTGGACGAGTACGAGCAACCGGCGCATATCTACGCCAGCCCCGCCGTGCGGCGCTTCGCGCGCGAGCTGGGGGTGGACCTGAGCCGGGTCAAGGGCACGGGGCGCAAGGGGCGGATCCTCCGCGAGGACGTGCAGGGACACGTCAAGAAGGCGATGGAGCTGCCGGCCGGCGGCGGAGGAGGCGGGCTCGAGCTGCCGGAGATGCCGCGTATCGACTTCTCCCGCTTCGGCGAGGTCGAGCGCCAGCCCCTCTCCCGGATCCAGCGCATCTCCGGTCCCAACCTGCACCGGAGCTGGCTCCACGTGCCACTGGTGACCCAGCACGACGAAGCCGACATCACCGAGCTCGAGGCCTTCCGTCAGGCCCACAAGAGCCAGGCCGCGGAGCGCGGCTTCAGCCTGACCCCGCTCGCCTTCGTGATGAGGGCGGCGGTCGCGGCGCTCGAGGAGTTTCCGCAGGTCAACGCCTCGCTGGACCCCGACGGCGAGGGTCTGATCCTGAAGCGGTACTACCACCTGGGGATCGCCGTGGACACCGACGGCGGCCTGGTGGTGCCGGTGATCCGCGACGTGGACAAGAAGGGGATCTTCGAGCTGGCCGGGGAGCTGGCGGACGTCTCCGGGCGGGCCCGCGAGGGCAAGCTCAAGCCGGAGGAGCTCCGGGGGGCGTCGTTCACCATCTCCAGCCTGGGCGGTATCGGGGGGACCTTCTTCACCCCCCTGGTCAACGCCCCGGAGGTGGCCATCCTCGGCGTCTCCCGGCACCGGATGAGCCCCGTCTGGCAGGACGGCGAGTTCGTGCCGCGGCTCCTGCTGCCCCTCTCGCTCTCCTACGACCACCGGGTGGTGGACGGCGCGATGGCGGTCCGTTTCACCCGCCGGCTGGCGGAGCTGCTGGCCGACATCCGCCGGCTGCTGCTGTGAGGAGGGACGGGAGGCGCCGATGAGCGACAAGGTGGAGATCGTCGTCCCCGACCTGGGCACCGACGAGAAGGTGGAGGTCGTGGAGATCCTGGTCGCCGCCGGGGAGGCGATCGAGAAGGAGGACGGCCTCATCACGCTGGAGAGCGACAAGGCCACCATGGACGTGCCCGCCACCGAGGGCGGGACCGTCGAGAAGATCCTGGTCAAGGTGGGCGACCGGGTGGGCACCGGCGACCCGATCGCGACCCTGACCCCGGCCGGGGCGGCCGAGGACCCCCCGGACGGCGAGCGGGAGCGGCGTGGCGACGAGGGCGGAGCCCAGGGGGACCCGGGCGAGGCGGCGGAGGAGCCCGAGCCCGCCGCCGCTTCCGAGGGGGGCGGAGGCGAACCGGTGGGGGGGCCGCGGGAGGTAGCCGCGGCCGCGGCCGGAGCGGGCGGTCGGGACGCCGAGGTGCTGGTGCTCGGCTCCGGCCCGGGGGGGTACACCGCCGCCTTCCGCGCCGCCGACCTGGGCCGGAAGGTGGTCCTGGTGGAGCGCTACCCGACCCTGGGGGGCGTCTGCCTCAACGTGGGCTGCATTCCGTCGAAGGCGCTCCTCCACGTGGCCCGGGTGATCGACGAGGCGGCGGACCTGGCGGAGCACGGCGTGGAGTTCGGCGATCCGCAGATCGATCGCGCCAAGCTGCGCTCGTGGAAGGACTCGGTGGTCGGCAAGCTGACGGGCGGTCTCTCGACGATGGCCGGCAAGCGCGGCGTGGAGGTGGTCCAGGGGGTCGGCCGCTTCTCCGGCCCCCACGAGCTGACGGTGGTGAGCGCCGACGGCTCGCGCAAGCTGAGCTTCGACGCGGCGATCGTCGCGGTGGGCTCGCGGGTCGTCGAGATCCCCGGCATCCCCTACGACGATCCGCGGGTGATGGACTCCACCGGCGCGCTGGAGCTGCCGGACGACGCGAAGCGTCTGCTGGTGGTCGGTGGCGGCATCATCGGCCTGGAGATGGCCAACGTCTACGCCGCCCTGGGCGCCGAGATCACCGTGGTGGAGCTGCTGCCGGGGCTGATGCCGGGCTGTGACCGCGATCTCGTCCAGCCTCTCGAGCGGCGGCTGAAGAAGCGCTTCGGGGTGACGGTCCACACCGGCACCCGGGTGACCCGGGTCGAGGCCGAGGAGAGGGCCCTGGTGGCCCACCTCGAGGGCGAGGGGGCGCCGGAGACGGCCGAGTTCGACCGCATCCTGGTGGCGGTCGGCCGTCGTCCCAACGGCGACCGCATCGACGTCGAGGCGGCCGGGGTGAAGGCCGACGACCGCGGCTTCCTCCCGGTGGACCGCCAGCAGCGCACCAACGTGCCCCACATCTTCGCCATCGGCGACGTGGTGGGCCAGCCGATGCTGGCTCACAAGGCCACCCACCAGGGCAAGGTGGCGGCCGAGGCGGCCTGCGGCGAGAAGAGCGGCTTCGACGCCCGGGTGATCCCGTCGGTGGCCTACACCGACCCGGAGATCGCCTGGGTGGGCCTCACCGAGACCGAGGCCAGGGAGAGCGGCACCCCCTACGAGAAGGGGGTCTTCCCCTGGGGCGCCTCGGGCCGCGCCCTGGCCATGGGCGCCGCCGAGGGCAAGACCAAGCTCCTCTTCGACCCCGAGAGCCGCCGGATCGTCGGCGCCGGGATCGTGGGGCCCAACGCCGGCGACCTGATCGCCGAGGCCGCCCTCGCGATCGAGATGGACTGCGAGGCGGCCGACATCGGGCTGACCATCCACCCCCACCCGACCCTCTCGGAGACCGTGGCGATGGCCGCCGAGGCCTGGGAGGGCACCATCACCGACCTCTACCTGCCGAAGAAGAAGGGGAAGTGAGCCGCCGCGTCGTCGCCTCGATCGAGGGGGAGCTCCGGCGCTACAAGGGGCTCGCGGAGGGGGCGGTGGAGCAGATCGACGACGTCGCGCTGGCGGTGCCGCGGCCGGGAGGCGGCAACGCGATCGCCGTGGTGCTCCAGCATCTGGCCGGCAACCTGGCCTCCCGTTTCACCGACTTCCTCACCACCGATGGCGAGAAGCCGTGGCGCCGCCGCGACGAGGAGTTCGCGCCGGGGCTCCTGACGCGCGACGAGCTGCTCGAGCGCTGGGAGCGCGGCTGGGGGCTGCTCTTCGGCGCCCTCGCCGAGCTGACCGACGACGACCTCGACCGCGAGGTGCGCATCCGCGGCGTGGCCCTCTCCGTCGCCGAGGCGCTGCACCGAGCCCTGGCCCACGTCGCCTACCACGTGGGCCAGATCGTCCAGTCCGCGAGGGAGGCGGCGGGGGATGGCTGGCGCTTCCTGAGCATCCCGCCGGGCGGGACCGAGGAGTACAACCGCAACCCGACCCGGGAGAAGGCGCCGGGGCCGAAGGAATGACCCCCGAAGTCGTCTGCCCCGGCTGCGGGCTCGGCCGGCCGAAGAGCGACACGGCGGTGTACGACGGCTACTTCCACACCAGCCCGGAGTGCTGGTCGGTCTTCGAGACGGTCATCGGCAGGGAGTTCCAGAACGGGGTTCTCTTCGGCGCCGTGCATCAGCTCACCGTGGACGCCTACGCGGTGCAGCACGCCGGCGGGCCGCATCCCGACAAGTCGGTGGGGGTGCACCTCTCCGGCCTCCACCTGGCTCTGGTGCAGGGGATCGCGCCGGTGAAGGTGGCGCCGCTGATCCAGCGGATCGCGTCGCGCAAGCCCCGGTGGCCCCACTTCGAGCCGCCGGAGGACCGGGGTCGGCTCACCGTCCTCGTCGTCGCCCAGACCGCCGACCCGGCTCGACACGCGGAGCGGGCGAAGGCGTGGGCGGCGGCGGTGTGGGCCGCCTGGGCGCCCGTCCACGCCGACGTCGCCGCCTTCGTCGAGCGCCATCTGGAGCGGAGGCTGTCGCCGGCGTGAGCGTCTCGGAGCGGGCCTGGGTCGGTCCGGACGTGCGCCTGGGCGAGGGCGTCGTGGTCCATCCCTTCGCCTACCTGGAGGGCCACACCACCGTCGGCGACCGCTCGGAGATCTTCCCCCACGCCGTGGTGGGCACCCCGCCCCACGACGTCTCCTACCGCGGCACCCCCACGCGGGTGGAGATCGGCGCCGATTGCGTGATTCGCGAGGGAGTCACCATCCACCGCGCCAGCGAGAAGGAGGAGGGGGTGACCCGGGTGGGCTCCGGCTGCTTCCTCATGGCCGGCTCGCACGTGGGCCACGACGCCCGGGTGGGCGAGGGCGTGATCCTCACCATCTACGCCGTGCTGGGGGGGCACGTGCGGGTGGGCGAGAGGGCGATCCTCTCCTCGCACTGCGCGGTGCACCAGTTCTGCCGCGTGGGCGAGCTGGCGATGGTCGGCGGCGGCGCCATGGTGGTCAAGGACGTGCCGCCCTTCTGTGTCGCCCAGGGGGACCGGGCGCGGCTGGTGGGTCTGAACGAGGTCGGTCTGGAGCGGGCCGGCAAGCCGAGGGAGACCATCCTGGCGCTGCGACGGACCTACCGGACGATCTTCCGGTCGAAGCTGGTGCGGGCCGAAGCCCTCGAGCGAGCGCGGGGCGAGGGCGGCGGGGTGGAGGAGGTCGAGCGCTTCCTGGGCTTCATCGAGGGCTCCAGACGGGGGGTCTGTGGGCATGGGCGGGGGTAGGGTGGGGGTCGGCGGGGACGGCTGAGCGATGCCCTGGGAATCGCCGCCCGGGGGAAGCCGACTGCAGGCGAAGCTCGCGACGGTGAATCGCGCGCGGGCGTCGGGCGGGTGGTCGGAGGAGGCGCGAGAGGCCGAGCGGGAGATCGAGCGCGAGCATGGCGCTTCCCGCCGGCTGGCGGCGTACGGCACCCTTCAGCCGGGAGCTCCCAACCACCACCTCGTGGCCGATCTCGGGGGGAGCTGGCTCCAGGGCCGGGTCCGCGGCCGGCTGCGGCACGAGGGTTGGGGCGTCCTCCACGGCTACCCCGCCCTCGAGGTGGATCCCCGGGCCGACGAGGTGTCGGTCGTGGTGCTGGTCTCCGACCGCCTGCCGGCGGCCTGGAAGCGTCTCGACCGGTTCGAGGGCCCGGGCTACCTGCGAGTGCTGGTCCCCGTGGTCCTCGCGGACGGAGCGGTGCGGGTGGCCAACCTCTACGCGGCCCGCGGCCCGGGAGCCCACGCCCTCTGAGAGCGGCGGCTCGCCCCCGGGTACCGGGGC
>JAWWBN010000002.1:0-46819 GCA_033720955.1 Thermoanaerobaculia bacterium
CCGCCCAGGGCATCGACAGCGCCTCCTGGTGGCCGATGCAGCGGCTGGTCTACCGCAACTTCGGCACCCACGAGACCCTGGTGGGCACCTGGACGGTGGATGTCCTCGCTGCCGGCGACCGCGCCGCGCCGCGCTGGTTCGAGCTGCGCGACAGCGGCGGCTGGACCCTCTACCAGGAGGGCACCCACTCGCCGGATGCCATCCACCGCTGGATGCCGTCGATCGCCATGGACAACTCCGGCAACATCGCCATCGGCTACAGCCGCGGGGACGGCTCGAACTTCCCCTCGATCTACTACGCCACCCGCGAGACCGGCGACGCCCTCGGCACCCTGCAGGCCGAGGCGCAGATGTACCCCGGCAGCGGCTCGCAGACCCACAGCGCCGCCCGCTGGGGCGACTACTCCTCCATGGAGCTCGATCCGGCCGACGACTGCACCTTCTGGTACACCAACGAGTACCTGGCGACGACCGGCAGCGCCCCCTGGCGCACCCGGGTCGGCGTCTTCAGCATCCCGGGCTGCGGGGGACCGCCGGTGCCCACCTTCAACGTCTCCTGCTCGCCGTCGGCCTTCACCATCCAGGACGGAGCGAGCGACAGCTCGACCTGCACGGTGGCCGAGGTCAACGGCTACGTCGGCACGGTGAGCCTCTCCTGTCCGGGCGCGCCCGCCGGCATCGGCTGCACCTTCGTCCCGACCTCGGGGTCGCCGACCTTCAACAGCGCGCTGACCATCGACGTGGCCGGCGGCACCGCGGCCGGCAGCTACAACTTCGACGTCGAGGCCACCGACGGCGCGATCACCAAGACCTGGGGCCTGGCGGTGGACGTCATCCCGGCGGGCAGCAACGGTCCGCAGGACGCGGTCTACGATCCCGGTCTGGGCGCCCCCAAGTGCGCCGTCGCCGGCAGCGAGTGCGACTCGACGAGCCTGGTCAACAGCCGTGACAGCCTGAGCCCGGCCGAGCCGAATCAGCCCAACACGCTGGACGGCTGCGCCGACGGGACCTCCGGCACCTATCACAACGACGAGTCCAACGACCGCATCGTCGTGAAGACGCTGGACGGCGGCAACTTCACCGAGGGCGACCTCGTCCAGATCGACGCCACCGTGTGGGCCTGGTCGACGGGCTCCTCGGACGCTCTCGACCTCTACTACGCCGCCGACGCCAACAGCCCGAGCTGGCAGTTCATCACCACCATCGTGCCGGCGAGTGGCGGCGCGCAGACGCTGTCGGCGCAGTACACCCTCCCCGTCGGCAGCCTGCAGGCGGTGCGGGCCCAGTTCCGCTACCTCGGCTCGGCCAGCTCCTGCACCACCGGCAGCTACAACGACCACGACGACCTGGTCTTCGCGGTCGAGGCGCCGGGCGGCGGGTGCACGGTGGACGCCGACTGCGACGACGGCCTCTTCTGCAACGGCGCCGAGGTCTGCAACGCCGGCGCCTGCGAGGCCGGAACGCCTCCGGCCTGCGACGACGGTCTCTTCTGCAACGGCGCCGAGAGCTGCAACGAGACGACCGACACCTGCGACCCCGGCACTCCGCCGGCCTGCGACGACGGTGAGTTCTGCAACGGCGTCGAGAGCTGCAACGAGTCCACCGACTCGTGCGACCCCGGCACCCCGCCGGCGTGCGACGACGGTGAGTTCTGCAACGGCGTCGAGAGCTGCAACGAGACGACCGACTCGTGCGACCCCGGCACCCCGCCGGACGCGGACGACGGCGTCGCCTGCACCGACGACAGTTGCGACGAGGTCAACGACGTCATCGTCAACACGCCCAACGACGCCAACTGCGACGACGGCCAGTTCTGCAACGGCTCGGAGACCTGCGACCCGATCCTCGACTGCCAGGCCGGCGCCGATCCATGTCCCGGCCAGAGCTGTGACGAGGTCAACGACCAGTGCGTGGCCTGCGGGGTCGACGCCGACTGCGACGACGGCGCCTTCTGCAACGGCGCCGAGGTGTGCAATGCCGGCACCTGCGAGCCGGGCACCCCGCCGGGCGCGGACGACGGCGTCGCCTGCACCGACGACAGTTGCGACGAGGTCAACGACGTGATCGTCAACGCGCCCAACAACGCCAACTGCGACAACGGCCAGTTCTGCGACGGCGCGGAGACCTGCGATCCGGTCCTCGACTGCCAGGCGGGCACGCCGCCCAGCGTGGACGACGGCGTGGGCTGCACCGACGACAGTTGCGACGAGGTCAACGACGTGATCGTCAACGCGCCCAACGACGCCAACTGCGACGACGGGCAGTTCTGCAACGGCTCGGAGACCTGCGATCCGGTCCTCGACTGCCAGGCGGGCACCGACCCGTGCGGCGGCGGCGCCTGCGACGAGGTCGACGACATCTGTCTGCCGAGCGGCGACCCCGTCTACTGGCTCTCCTTCCGCAACAACACCTCCGTGCCGGGAGTCGGCACAGTGACCGAGGACGACCTGGTCTCCTACGACGCCGGCACGGGTCTCTGGGCCCTCGAGTTCGACGGCAGCGACGTCGGCCTCTCGGGCTTCGAGATCGACGGCTTCGCGCGGCTGCCGGGCGGCGATCTGCTGCTGAGCTTCACCGGCGCCGGGACGATTGCCGGCCTCTCGGTGGACGACTCCGACGTCGTGCGGTTCACGCCGACCTCCCTCGGGAGCACGACCTCGGGGAGCTTCACCCTCTACTTCGACGGCAGCGACGTCGGTCTCTCCTCCAACGGCGAAGACGTCGACGCGATCGGGCTCGATGCCAGCGGCAACCTGATCGTCTCGACGATCGGCAACTTCAGCGGCAACGGCGCCTCCGGCGCCGACGAGGACCTCTTCGTCTTCAACGCCACCTCGCTCGGCGCCAACACCGCCGGCTCCTTCACCCGCCTCTTCGACGGCAGCGACGTGGGGCTGGGCGGCAGCGGCGCCGCGGACATCGACGCGGCGGAGCTGACCTCCGCCGGCACTCTGCTGTTCTCGACCGTCGGCTCCTTCTCCGCCGGCGGAGCGAGTGGCGCCGACGAGGACGTCGCGGAGTTCACCGGCACGCTCGGCGACGCCACTTCGGGGACCATCGTCCTGCTCCTGGACCTCACCTCGCTGGGGATCTCCTCGAGTGAGGACGTGGGCTCGCTGGAGGTCTTCGACTAGAGGTCACGGCTTCGGCGGCGAGACCGGGCCGGGGGCGACCCCGGCCCGGCAGCTCCCTCCGCGGGCGACCGAGCTCAGCAGGACGGCCCGACGCCGCGTTCCCGGCGCTGCGCCGCCGTACGGGCGCGGCGGGCCACCCGGCGCGCGTGTCTCAGGGGATTCGGGGTGCGCACCCTGCCCCGCGAGGCCGCCAGCACCACGGCGATCGCGATCTCGACGTCGGTGCGCCAGGCGGCGTGGACCGCGAGAGGGCGCACGCCCGAGCGGGTGCGCAGCCAGGCGCCCACCGGCTCGCCTCCGAGGAGAAGGGGGGCCGCGTCTCCCCGGGCGCCGGGAGGCCAGACGCCCTGCGCCAGGAGAGGTCGGTGGGTGACCCCGACGGTGGGCAGTCCGAGGACGGCGCCGAGGTGCAGCGCCAGCCCGGCCCGCCGAGGGTGGTCGCGGCCGGTGGCGTTGACCAGCAGCACGTCCGGCCAGCGGCGCAGCCCGCGCACCGCCCGCTCCAGCAGTGGCCCCTCGCGCAGCGCGAGCATCCCGGCGCGGTAGGGCGCGCGGGAGAAGCCGGAGGCGCTGGCCAGGAGAACGCGGTGGCCCGCGGTCACCACGGCGGCGCCCGCCCAGCACGGCTCGCCCTCCGGTCCGGCGGCGGGCATGCCGCGGGGGAAGCAGATGAAACAGGCGCCGACCGAGATCCGGGCCGGCGCCGCCCAGCACGGCGGCTCCTCGGTGGCCAGCCGGAGCTGCTCCTCGGTCAGCTCCGGCTCGGAAGCGGGCCAGGTCACGACCGCCAGGATAGCTCCTGCCGGACCCCTGTCGCGCCGGCGCGGGGACCGTGGGGCCAGCCGCCTACGGGCAGGCGTCGGCCGGGAACGGCTCCCCGGGGTCGGTGACCGGGCGCATTCCGGGTCGGCGTCCTCACGCCGGGACGATACTCGCCGGGACCGCGACCGCCGGGGGTATCCTCTCTTCGTGGAACGCGCCGTCTCGAGGCTGTCCGCGGAAGCGCTCGCGGTCCACGACGAGAGCGCCGCCGCCCGGGGAGACCGCCGGCGCTTCCCCGCTTCTCACTTCTTCTCTCGGGGCGGCCGGAGCCGGGTCGGGCGCCGGTCGCGGGTCTGACGGGCGAGGGGACCGCGAATGGACGGACGGCTCGGCGACGCCCTGGCGCAGATCGACCATCGAACCGGGGGCGGGCTGCGTACCGACCGGCTCTCCCGGGTCCTCTACTCGACCGACGCCTCGATCTATCAGGTCGAGCCCGTGGCGGTGCTGCTGCCGAGAAGCGTCGAGGAGGTGCACGCGGCGGTGGAGGTCGCCCTGGAGAACGACCTGCCGGTTCTCGTGCGCGGCGCCGGCTCGAGCCTGGCGGGCCAGGCGGTGAACCGCGCCCTGGTGCTCGACACCACGCGTCATCTCGATCGGATCCTGGAGCTCGATCGGGACCGCCGAACGGTCAGGGTGGAGCCCGGGATCGTCCTCGACGAGCTCAACCGCCGCCTGGCGCCCAGCGGGCTGCAGTTCGGGCCCGACCCGGCCTCCTCCGACCGGGCGGCGCTCGGCGGCGTGGTGTCCAACAACTCGACCGGAGCGCACTCGATCCTCTACGGCATGACCGCCGACCACGTCCTCGAGATGGGGGTGATCCTCTCCGACGGCTCGGCGGCGCGGCTCGCCCCGCTCGACGCCCGAGCCCTGGCCACGAAGCGGGCCGGCACCGGCCTCGAGGCCAGGATCACCGACCGGCTCGCCGCGCTCGTCGAGGATCCCGCGGGCCGGGAGGTCGTTCTCGCGGCCACGCCGCGCCACTGGCGTCGCTGCGGCGGCTACAACCTGGACCGGCTGGTCGCCCCCGACGACACGGAGCGCCCCTCCTTCCGCTGGCCGCGGTCCGGCGAGCCCGACCGCCGCTTCAACCTGGCGCGGCTGGTTTGTGGCGGGGAAGGGGGCCTGGCGGTGATCACCGACGTGACCCTGGGGCTGGTGCCGCGGCCCGCCGCGACCGCTCTCGCCCTGGTGAGCTTCGACCGTCTCGGCGACGCGATGGCGGCGGTGCCCGCCCTGCTGGAGTGCGAGCCGGCGGCGGTGGAGCTGCTCGACCGCATGGCGATCCGTCTCTGCCGCGGGGTGCCGCGGTACGCGCGGCTGCTCGCCGGCTTCCTGGAGGGCGATCCCGACTGCGTGCTGATCGTCGAGATGGCGGGCGAGCGCCCGGCCGAGCTCGCCGGACGGATCGACCGTCTGGCGATGCATGCGGGGCGCGCCACGGCGGCGGCGGGAGTCACGCCGGTGCTCGATCCGGCACGGCAGGCGGACGTCTGGACGGTGCGCAAGGTGGGGCTGGGGCTGCTGATGAGTCGCAAGGGCGACAAGAAGCCCATCCCCTTCATCGAGGACGCGGCCGTCCCCGTGGAGCACCTGGCCGCCTACGTGGCCGAGATCGACCGCTTTTGTGGCGAGCGCGGCACCGAGGTGGCCTACTACGGCCACGCCAGCGCCGGCTGCGTCCACGTGCGGCCGCTGGTGGACACGAAGCGGGCGGAGGAGCTGGCGAAGCTGCAGGAGATCACCGCCTTCTCGGTGGAGCTGCTGCGCGGCCACGGCGGCTCGCTGTCGAGCGAGCACGGCGACGGCCGGGTTCGGAGCTGGATCAACGAGCGCTTCTTCGGGCCCGACCTCTACCGGCTCTACCGCCGGGTCAAGGAGATCTTCGATCCGCGCAACCTGTTCAATCCCGGGACGGTGGTGAACGGTCCCCCCGTGGACGAGGGGCTGCGCTTCGGCGCCGGCTACCGCTCGCTGCCTGTTGCCACGCGCTCCGACTGGAGCGACGAGCTGGGCTTCGACCGCGCCGTCGAGATGTGCAACGGCGCCGGCGTCTGCCGCAAGACCACGGGCACGATGTGCCCCAGCTTCATGGTGACCCGGGAGGAGGAGCACTCCACCCGCGGACGGGCCAACGCCCTGCGGGCGGTCCTGTCGGGGCGCCTGCCGGCGTCCGAGCTGACGGGCCGGAGGCTCTACGACGCCATGGACCTCTGCATCTCCTGCAAGGGGTGCAAGGCGGAGTGTCCCTCCTCGGTGGACATGGCGCGGATCAAGACGGAGTTTCTGGCCGGTTACCACGCCGCCCGGGGAGTGCCCGTCCGTGACCGGCTCTTCGGCGGCATCGGGACGGCGGCGCGCGCCCTGGCCGGGCCGATGGCCCCGGCGGTCAACGCGCTGCTCGGCGCGGGACCGTCGCGATGGCTGGTCGAGCGCGCCCTGGGCGTCTCCTCGCGACGGCCGCCGCCCCGCTTCGCGCGGCGTCCGTGGGAGGCGTGGTGGCGGCGGCGAGGCGGCTCCCACGTCTCCACCGAGGATTCGCGGGGACGGGTGGTCCTGCTGGTCGACACGTTCGCGAACTATCTTCACCCCGAGGTGGGGATCGCCGCCACGGAGCTGATCGAGGCGGCGGGCTTCGAGGTGATCCCTTCGCGGCACGGCTGCTGCGGCCGGCCGATGCTGTCGAAGGGGCTGGTGGAGGAGGCCCGGGTCGCGGTGCGCGCCACCCTCCGGGCGCTGGCCCCGGCCGCCGAGTCGGGTCTGCCCATCGTCGGCCTCGAGCCCTCCTGTCTGCTGACCCTGCGCGACGAGGCGCGCTGGCTGCTGCCCGGAGACCCGCGGGTGGCGCCGGTGGCGGCGCGGGCCCAGCTCTTCGAGGAGTGGATCGCCGCCCACGCCGGGCCGGACCGCCGCCCCCTCCCCTTCGCCGGCCCTCCCCGCCGGCTCCTGCTCCACGGCCACTGCCATCAGAAGGCGCTCGCCGGCACCGGCGCGGCCCGCCACGCCCTGACCCTGCCGCCGGGCTGGCAGGTGGAGGAGGTGGATTCCGGCTGCTGCGGAATGGCCGGCTCCTTCGGGTACGAGCGCGAGCACTACGAGCTGTCGATCGCGATGGCCGAGCGGCGGCTGGCCCCCGCGGTGCGCGACGCGGACCGCGACACGCTGGTGGTGGCCGGCGGCACTTCGTGCCGGGAGCAGATCGTGCACACCACCGGCCGTCGGCCTCTGCACCCCGCCCAGGCGCTGCGGCTGGCGCTGCCAGCGAAGGCGGAGCTGCTATAGTTTCGAAAGATTCCGAAGACAGGACGCTGCCGTCGGTCGACGGCCGCCGATGGTTCTCGTCCTTTTTTGTCGGAGAAGGAGGGGAGATGAAGAGAGTCGTGGGCGTAGCGATTCTGGTCGCGCTGTCGTTCGGTGGCGGTGTGCACGCGGAGCGGCTGGACAACGCGGCCATCGTTCAGCTTCATCAGCTCGGCTTTTCGGTCGAGGTGATCCTGGCGAAGATCCGCACGGAGCCCTGCGAGTTCGATACCTCGACCGAGGCGCTCGGAGAGCTCCTCGAGGCAGGGGTGCCGCAGGAGGTCATCGCGGAGATGATCAATCCCGGTCGGGCGGCGGCGGCGCCGGCGGTACCCCCGACCGCCGCGCCGGGGAGCATCCATGTGGTCACTCAGCGGCAGGCAGGCGTCGCTTCACGGGTGGCCGCGAACTTCGCGGGCACGCCATGCAATGGTCTGCGGCCGGGCATCTACTACGAGGGGCTCGACGAGCCGATGCGAATCCGGGGTCGCAAGGCGTCCAGCGAAGGCGGGAGCAGCAATGCGGTGACCCACCTGACCAAGGGCATCATCGGCCAGAAGAGGTACGCCTACCTGAACGGTGTCACGGCCACTCAGCAGATCCAGGGCCGCAATCCCGTCTTCCTCTTCTGTTTCGAAGAGGCCGAGGCCGGTCTGGCACACGAGACCGAGGGATCGTCTACTCCGGAAGACTTCATCCTGGCGCAGTTGGAGATTCGATCGAAAAAGGGCCTGCGGCGGATGCAGACGGGGAAGCACAACTTCTGGACCGGAAGCCGGTCGGGGACCAAGCTCAAGTGGCTGGTGCAGTTCGCCGTCGAAGAGCTGGCAGCCGGCGTCTACCGGGTAGAGCCCATCGGAGCGATGAGTCCGGGCGAGTACGCCTTCTACGTATCGCCGGAGACGACCAAGGGAAGCGTCTACTTCTTCGGCGTCTCGATCTCCGACACCCCCGGGAGGTTCTACGACTTCGGTTACGTCGGCTGACCTCACCCGCCGCCGGCGCCCGCGGACGCCAACCGCGGCACCCAGACGGGGCCCAGCTCGGTACCCTCGTCGTCGGTGAGCCGGGTGAGGCCGCTGCCGTCCGGGCGTACCACGTAGAGGTCGTGGGTGCCGTAGCGGTTGGAGTCGAAGGCGATCCAGGCGCCGTCGGGCGACCAGGCCGGGTAGCCGTCGTCGGCCAGGTGATGGGTGAGCCGCCGCACGCCCGAGCCGTCGAGCGCCATGGTGTAGACGTCGAAGGTCTCGCCGTCGCGGATGGACATCCAGACGATGGAGGCGCCGTCGGGCGACACGCGGGGCGGCCCCTCGCCGCCGTAGCGGTGGGCGGGGACGAGGTCGTTGGCGGGGACGTCGGTGAGCCGGCGGGCCTCGCCGCCATCGAGGGGCATCGACCAGATCTCGCCGCTGCCGCCCCGGTCCGACCAGAAGACCACCGTGCGGCCGTCGGGGGTGACGTCGGGCTGGCAGTCGTCGGCCTCGTTGTCGGTGAGCTGGCGGTCGATGCGGCCGTCGGGCGCCAGAAGATAGAGCTCCTTGTCGCCGGCCTCCGCCGAGCAGACCACATATCCCCGGCCCCCGGGCAGCACCCCGATCCACGAGTCGGCGACGGGCAGCTCGCCGAGCGGCGTCGTCTCGCCGTCGAGCGGATCCAGGTGGAAGAGCCGGTAGGGAGTGCCGGTCTCCGCGCGAGAGACGATGAGCGGCCGCTCGCCGCCCACGTAGACCCACTGCGTGCCGGCGGCCCTGGTGAGGTTGCGCTCGGCGCCCGAGACCAGGTCGCGCCGGTAGACCTCGTAGTCGCCGTCGCGGGTGGTGTTGAAGAGCAGGTCTCCCCCGGCGGACCACTCGCCGCCGACCTCGGCCGGGCGGACCCCGAAGCGCCGGTACTCGACCTTCATCATGGGCTCCCAGCCCCCGTCCGAGAGCCGCTCGCTGGCTATCCGGTAGCGGTCCGCGTCGGGGAGCTCGAGGTAGCTCCGGATGGCCGCGCTCCGCTCGGCGTCCTCGTAGCTCTCTTCGAACAGCATGCGCTCGCCCTCGACCGCCGCCGTCCCCTGGCTGACGCCCCCCAGGCTGTTGAAGTACCAGAACCGCAGCGTGGCGTCGTCGGCGTCCCAGGCGTAGAGGGTGTCGCCGGAGTAGACCCCGCCCCCACCGCGCACGGTGTGACGGTCGCGCAGGAACTTCTCCTGGATCACCCACTCCCAGCAGTGCACGTCGCGGACGCCCTCGGAGATCTCGCCGCCCCAGCAGGAGCCGGCCAGCGTGTCGAGCGGCGCGAAGCGGGCGCGGTGCGCGGCGGCCTCCTCTTCGCCGCCCGCCGCCGTCGCCAGCGTGGCCAGCACCAGGATCGCGCCGAGGGCTCTTCTCGGGGTGTCGGTCATCGTCGCCTCCTTTCGGCTGGCGTCACCCTACGCCCGCCAGCGGGCGGCCGTCTTGGAAAAAAAGTCACCGGCCGGTTGGAGCTCCTCGAGCACGAGGGGGACGGCTTCCGGGCGGTGGGAGGATAACCCGGCCCGGGGGCCGCGTCCGGCGCCGTTCGGGTCCCGAGCGAGTGGGCCGGGCTAGCCGCCCGCCGCCGCCGCACGGACGCACTCGCCGTGGGTCGCGACGCGGTCGAGGGCGGCGCAGGCGTCGATGAGAGGCGGAGCGGGAGGGTTGCCCGGGCGCCGCCGGGAGGTGTCGAGAAGCACCCGCCGCAGCGGCTCGGAGCCGAGCTTGGGAGCCTTCTCGAGCAGCAGGGCGAGCACCCCGCTGGCGTGGGCCGCCGCGAAGGAGCTGCCGGAGAAGAACTCGAAGCCGTCGCCCGGCACGGTGGTCAGGATGTCGTCCCCCGGGGCGGCCAGCTCGGCCCCCGGCCCGAGGTCCCCTGCCGCCTCCTCCGAGGAGACCGCCAGCACCCCGGGAACCGAGGCCGGGAACGCCACGGCTCCGCCGCGGGTCCAGTAGGCGCTGACGACGGTGATCCCCTCGCCGATGGCGGCGGCGATGAGCCGCTCGAGCAGCGGGTCGGAGGGTCCGGCCAGGCTCAGGTTGAGGATGTCGGGCCGGCGCTCCACGGCAAAGGCCAGGGCCTTCGCCAGGGTGAAGCTGCTGCAGGCGCCGGCCGGCTCTCCGCTGACCGGCTGCCAGCAGGCGCGCAGCGCGAGGACGCGGGCCCCGGGCGCCACCCCCACCGTACCGAAGCCGTTGTTGGCGCGCGAGGCGATGACCCCCGCCACGGCGGTGCCGTGCAGCTCGGCCGCCCCGCCTCGGGGAGGACGGCTGGTGACGAAGTCCCGGGTCAGCGCCACGTTCGCGGCGAGGTCCGGGTGCCGGCGGTCCACCCCGGTGTCGATCAGCGCCACGGTGACGCCGCGGCCCGCGGTCCAGGCGTGGGCGGGCCAGACGCGCATCGCGCCAAGACCGTGCTGCAAGTCGGCGTAGGGGTCGTCGTACCGCCCCTTCACCTCGAACCGGTGCATCGGCTGCGCCGACTCGACCCGCGGATCGGCCGCCAGGAGCTCGACCAGGTCGGCGATGGACCGGCCCGGAGCGGCCTCGTAGACGACGCAGTAGATCCCGAGCGGCCGGACCGGCCAGCCCTCCCGCCGCTCGAGGCCGTAGTCCCGGGCGATCGCGGCGATGGCCCGACGGGTGCGGGGCGAGAGGGAGTAGCCGGAGGTGCCCGCATAGGCGCGGGAGGAGGTTCCGGCGCCGCGAAGCGGCGCGAGCGAGCCGCGCTCGAGGGTCACCAGGATCTGCCGGTCGAGCGCCTCCTCTCCCATGCCGGGGTCGGTCGCTGCGGCCGGGGCGACGGGGGTGGTGGCGCAGCCGAGGCTGGCCGCGAGCAGGGTTCCCGTCAGGATCGCGAGCCTCATCATGCGGTGGGTGCCCCGGGCGGGGTTCCGGGATCAAATCGTCTCATGGCAGCCGCGCGGAGAGGCTGGCCACCCAGCGGCCGTCGATCACCTCGCCCCACCTGGGGACAGCCCGGGAGTCGCTGACGTAGAAGCCCACCGCCAGCTCGAGGCGTCGGGTGGACCAGGCGGCGCCGGCGTGGCCGTAGAGGTATCTCGGCTCGAACCGGTTGTCGAGCTCGGCGATCCCGGCGCCCGCGTTGAGCTCCAGCCGTCGGGGCAGCGGGTAGCGCCCGCTCATCTCGACGAAGAGAGCCGAGCGGTCGCTCCCCAGGAAGCCAGGGGTCCAGGCCGCCGTGAGCTGCACGAGCTGCCTCCACTCCAGCGCCACCTGGGCCTCGCTGTAGGAGAGGTCGAGCGCCGGATCGGCGCCGGTGTATTCGTAGCGGATCGCCGTGCCGCTCCACGACCACTCCTCTCCCCACGCCCCCGCGTAGCCCGCGAAGGCGTGCACCTCGGCGTCGGGCCCGTCGCCCCGGCCGGCCTCCGGCGGGAACTCCACCGTCGAGGCCCAGAGACCGCCGAAGAGGCCGCTGCGGTGGCGGTAGCGGACGCCGGCCTGGACGACGGGCTCGGTGTCGGAGTGGGAGAAGCCGCGGAAGACGAAGTCCGAGGCGGCGGTGACCTCCGCGCTGAGACCCGAGGCGTGGCCGGCGCCCGGCGCGGCCAGCACGACGACCGCCAGCAGAGGGAGGACCGAGCGCACGCCGGGCACTCTAGCACCGCGCTCGGGGTGCTTCGCCAGGCCGCGATCCGGTTGAACCGGGGCGGTTCTCCGGGTCACACATGAGGGACGTGGCTCCGTGCGATGATCGTGAAACCCGCTATCGACCGATCGCAGCCGGGGCTCATGGAAGAGGAACGCTCTCTGCTGGACCGCGTATCGCGTGGCGACGACGAGGCGTTCGCCGAGCTCTTCTACCGCTACCAGCCGCGTGTCGCCCGCTTCGCCGCCCGGATGACCCGCCGGCCGGACCTGGTCGACGAGATCGTCAACGACACCATGGTGGTGGTCTGGCGTCGGGCGGCCGCCTTCCGGGGCGACTCGCGGGTCTCCACCTGGATCCTGGGCATCGCCTACCGAACGGCGCTGAAGCGGCTGCGCCGGGCTGCCCGCCACCTGAGCGAAGCGCTCCCCGAGGATCTTCCCCAGCCGGCGGACGACGACCCCGAGGCGCACGCCCGCCGGGTCCAGAGCCGTGCGCTCGTCCGACGCGCCCTCGCCCGCCTGAGCCCACCGCACCGCGCGGTGGTCGAGCTGGCCTTCTTCGAGGAGCTCAGCTACACGGAGATCGCCCGCATCGTGGGCTGCCCGCCCAACACCGTCAAGACCCGGATGTACCACGCCCGTCGCAACCTGAGGCGGATCCTGCGCATTCTGGATGCCAAGCCCGCCGTCCAGAGGAGCCGAGCCGATGACCCCTCCTCGTGACCCGAGTCCACGCCCGAACCACGACGCCTGCCACGAGCTTCTGCCCTGGCTGGTGAACGACACCCTCGACGACGCGGAGCGCGCTGGCGTGGAGGCGCATCTGGAGGTCTGCGAGAGGTGCGCTCGGGAGCGCGCCGAGCTCGAGAGCGTCGCCGCCATCGTCCGGGAGGACGCCAGGAACGAGACCGCCGGAGATCTCGAGACGGTCCGCGCGCGCACCTCGCGGGAGCGGCCGCTGCCTCACGCGGCGGCCCGGTCTCTGCGGTGGGCGGTGGCGGCCCAGGCCGCGGTCATCGTGGCCCTGCTGGCGGCTTTTCTCTGGCCGGCGGCGCAGGCGGAGCTCCCGGCCTTCCGAACCCTCTCCGACCCTGCCGCCGTCGCGCCCGTCGCTCCGGCGCTGAGGGTGGTCTTCGACCCCGACGCCAGCGTCGGCGAGGTGACCGAGTTGCTCGCCGCCGCCGGAGCCGAGATCGTGAGCGGCCCGAACCGGGCCGGCGCCTTCGCCGTGCGGCCGAGCGATCCCGGCGCCAGGCTGTCGGAGCTGGCCGAGCGTCTTGGCGCGGAGCCGCGGGTCCGGCTGGTGGAGCGGGCGGTCGGCCCCACCCGCTGAGCGATCGACGCCGGTCCGCGGCGGGTTCGGAAGCTCCGGCCGGGGAGCGCGTGGGCGAGACCGGGCCGAGCGCATAGGATCAGCCCTTCGCGGGTTGGTTTCACCGTGTGCTCCAGGGATCGCCAGCAGTGACCACGACCTCTGCGCCTCGTGCGGTGCCGCTCCTGCTGCTGCTGGGCGCCCTCTGCGCGCCCCCGGCGGTGGCCTGGGACGCAGCCCTGATCCAGCCCGGGCCGCTGCGGGTCCGGGATCAGTTCCTCCTGGGGATGGGCTTTCTCGCCTTCGACCCCGCCGTGGCGGAGGTGCTCCCCGAAGGCGAATGGCAGGCCGATCTCATCGTCACCGCCACCAACCACTTCGCCCGCTCCGACGGGGTGGCGGAGCTGATCGAGGGACGCAGCCAGCGGGCCGAGGTCACCCTGGAGGAGCTCCGCGCGGCTCAGCCGGCGAATGGCGAGCGCGGCACCTTCTTCGTGGACGGCGAGGTCTACCGCGCCAAGGTCGCCGTGCGGCGGGGGGTCGGCCGTGGCATCCAGGTGGAGGCCACGCTGCCGGTGGTCAGCTTCCAGGGCGGCATCGTGGACTCTCTGGCCGAGCGCTTCCACACCGCCTTCTCCTTCGACCAGGAGGGCCGTCTGGGGGTGTTGCGCGACACCTTCACCGTCTACGCCCGCAACCAGGACCGCGAGCTGTTCCTACCCGAGGCGCCCGATCTCACCCTGGGCGACGCGGTGGTGGGAGCTCGCTTCCGGCTGCGGCCGGCTGCGCCCGCCCCGAGCCTGCGGATGGCCGTCGAGGCCCTGCTCAAGCTGCCCACCGGAGACACCGAGCCGATCGCCTCCTCCGGCTCGGTGGACTTCGGGGTGAACTTCGTCATGACCCGCTACTCTCGCCGCCACTACGTCCACGGCTCCCTGGGTCTGCTGTCGCTGGGCCGATCCAAGCGGCTGGGCCTCTCGTCGCAGTTCCTGCTCTCCGGCATGCTCGGCTACGAGGGCGCCCTCAACCCGGCCACGAGCTGGCTGATCCAGATGACCGTGGCCCAGACCCCCTTCCGGGAGCTGGGCCTCAGCGCCCTCGAGGAGCCCTCCATCCAGGCCACGGTGGGGGTGAAGCGCGCGCTGGGCAAGAGCGTGGTGGAGTTGGGGGTCACCGAGAACTTCGGCTCCTTCAACAACGCCCCGGACGTCGGCTTTCACGTCGGCTGGACGCGAAACTTCGGCCGGCCGGCCCCCGCCGACTAGAGGGCCCGGCGGCGGGCCGGCCTACTCGTCGGCCGACTCGTCCTCGCCTTCCGGCTCGCCCGAGGCGCTGCGGATGGCCTTGCCGAGCTCCTTCTGGGCCTGCGAGAAGCCGCTGCGCAGATCGTCCCAGGCGTCCGACGAGCTGGCGAGCGCCGCCTCGAGCTTGGCGTCCAGCTCCTTGCGCTGGCTCTCGAGAGCGGCGAGGCTCTGGCTCAGCTCCTTGCGGGCGTCGCCGGTCGCCTGAGCGGCCTCCTCCCGCAGCTTCTCCAGCCGCAGGTCGAGCTTGGCCAGCCGCTTCCTGCCCCACGCCTCGAACTCCTCCTTCTGGTTGAAGGTGTAGCTCTTGACGGCGCGGGCCGCCTCCTTGACCTGGGTCTTGACCTCGGCGGCCGTGACCTCGGCCGTCTCGCCGTCCGAGGATTCGCCGCCGGAGCAGCCGGGGAAGAGGAGAAGGGCGACGGCCGCCGCGGCGGGCAGCCGGCGAAGAGTCGAGAGAGGGAAGGCGTGGCTCATGGGAATGGCTCCTTTCGTGAGACGAGGGGAATCCTATCCACTCTCCGGGTCGGGAGCACGATCCGCCTCGACCGCGTGCTCGGCCAGCCAGCCGGCGAGGATCTCCCTGAGCCGTGGATGGAGCCCGTGGGTGTCCGGATCTCGCAGGCCGTGGCCGGCGCCCTCGATGGCCACGATCTCGGCCCTTTCGTTGCGCGAGGCGGCGAACGCGAACTCGAGCCGGCGGACGCTCTCCGCAACGGGGACGTTGTCGCTCTCGTCCAGGGTGCCGTAGACCACCAGCACCGGCTGCCGGAGAAGGATCCAGTAGGGCATCGGGTCGAAGTCCCAGACCCGACGCAGGAAGGTCCAGATCGGGGCGTCGCGACGCCCGGGGAAGCCCGCGGCTACCCCTTCGAGGCCGCCGTCGATCGCCTTCTGCCGCGCCTCGGCGTAGGCCTCCCAGGCGCCGGCCGACATCAGGGCATGGCCTGCCCGCCGGTTGATCTCCAGCACCCGGTCCACACCCGCCTCGTCGTAGCCGGCCTGGCGGGCCGTCGCCGTCATCTCGTGGAAGCTCTGCTCGGCGAAGCTCACCGCGGCCCCCGACAGGTTGACCACGAAGGCGACCTCCTCCGGGAACGCGGCGGCGGCGATGGGCGCCACCCAACCGCCCTGGGAGAGCCCCACGAGGCCGACCCGCGAGCCGTCCACGTCGTCCCGCGCGGCGAGGTGGCGGACCCCGGCCAGGGCGTCCGCGGCCAGCTCGCCGAAGCCGCACGTGCGCCAGTCGCCCTGGGAGGCGCCGCTGCCGCGCTTGTCCGTCAGCAGGACCGCCAGACCGTTGCGGACGAGCTCCTCGGCGATGGACCGCGCCCAGGAGTTCGTGCGGTCGCTGGAGCCCGAGCCCTGGATGATCACCGCCCCGGGGACCGGTCCCCCCGAGACGTCGGGCAGAAGGAGCTCGGCTGCGAGCTGGACGTCGGCGTTCGCGTACTCCACCGCCTCCGACCTCGGGCCGGGCTCCTGGGCGACGGCGGAGGCGGCCCAGATGGCGACGAGGGCGGCTGCGAGCGGGCGGCGGAGGACGCTGGGCTTCATGGGTCTCCTCTTCTCGGGTGTCGGTTCCGCCAGGGATCCTAGGCGGGGCGGCGGCGGTCGTCCAGACGGGCGGTCGCGCTCCGCCTTCGCGGCGGGCGGCCCCGTCTCAGTCGACGTAGCCCAGGGTGCGCAGATGCTGCTGGCGCGCCGCCAGCTCCTCCGGGGTGAGCGGCTGCAGGGAGTCGGGCTGTTCGCTCTCGACCGCGGCTCCTCCGGGCTGGATGTAGGGGACCTCCCAGAAGGCGAAGCTCCCGGCGTCGCCGCCCGGCGAGGGCGACAGGATCTCCGTCGCCACGCACAGCTCCACCCACCGGAGGGAGTGCTCTGCGAGATCGAGGTTCCAGCCGCGCCAGGTGCCCCCGGTCAGGTCCACGGTGTCCGCGAAGAGCTCGATCGGCCGATCGGAGCCCTCCGGCTGCAGTCGGAGGGCGAACCGCACCACGAGGTCGGCGTGGCCGGCGCGCAGCGCGTTGCGCTTGGCCAGCCCATAGCGGACGGTGGCGACGGCGTCGGCGGGCAGCAGCAGCCGGCGGCAGTCGTCGTTGGCGGCCAGGAAGGTGCGCCGCCGGCCGTCGATCACGACCTCCCTCAGGCCGCCGCGGGGCGTGAACTGGTAGACGCGCTTGTCCACGTAGCGGTAGCCGCGCGGCGGCGTCACGGGAACCGGCCGCGGCGGCGTTCGGGCGGCGAGCTGCGGGCAGTGGTCCCACGGATAGCGGTGGGGCCGCACCGGGTCGAACGGCGGCGTCCACTGCCAGACGATCTCCCCCTTCCGGTCCACCTCGAAGACGCGACCGCCGCGGGTGGAGCCGATCAGGACGTTGCCGTTGGGCAGAGCCTGCTGGACGCCGCCGGTGGGCGAGAAGAAGTCGTCCGAGCGGTAGGCCCAGACGACTTCGCCGGTGGCCGGCTCGATCTCCAGGATCTCGCTCCGGCGGTAGGTGTACCGGTTGCCGTAGCCGTTGTCGAAGAGCTGGATCCGCCCCGCCCCGGGCCAGCCCGAAGGGGTCATCAACGCCTCGTGCTGCTTGTCGAGCTCGTGGTCGAAGAACCAGACGGGCTCCCCCGTCTCCCGGTCGATCACGAAGACGGCGTGCAGATTGCGGGCGCTGATCAGCAGGTTGCCCGGCCGGAAGCGCCGGTCGCCGGCGTCGTGGTGCCGGTTCTCGGGAAGCACCTGGACCGAGTTGACGTGGGTCGCGTCGCCCACCAGCTCGACGCCACGCTCCTCCAGCCACTCGGCCAGGTGCTCGCCGGCGCGCCACTCCCAGACGATCCGGCCGGCGGGGTCGATCTCGACCAGACGATCGGCGGGGTCGCCGTCGGCGGCTGTGATCACGAGAGTGTTGCCGTTGTCGAGCCGCCGCAGGTCGTGGTGGGGGAGGAGGTCCTCCCGCATCCAGCTCCAGACCGGCTGGCCCTCCCAGTCGTACTCGACGACGTCGCGGCCCAGGCCGATCCCCAGAAGATGGCCGTCGGGCAGCAGCCTCACCCGCGACTTGACCCGCGCCTCGGGCCAGGCGTGGACGACCCGGCCGTTGGCGTCGAACAGAATCGGCACCCGTCGCCAGGAGAGCCCCAGGTTGACTCCGTACCAGGCCCGCTCCGGGTCGTGGATCGCGACCCAGTCGGGGGAGCCGAATCGCTCCCACGCCGCCGGCGTCTCGGGTCCGGGCCCCCCGGCTCCGCCGCCGCACGCGAGCGAGCAGGCCAGGGTCAGGGCGACGGGAAGAGACCGGATGGGTCCGGCGGAACGAGCTCTCCGCACCGGGTGGAGCGTACCCGAAGAGGAGGCGCACGGCGCCGCGGGAAGACCCGGGGCGGGGCGGCCGGCGATAGGCTAGCCGGCGAACGAGCCGCCCCGAAGAGGATGTCGGAGCCGACCCACGTCACGATCGTCAGCGAGCGGGGCGAGATCGCGGGTCGTTTCCACGCCGGCGCCCCGGCGATCGTGCCGCGCGGCGCCGTGCTGGCGGTGGGCGGATACACCGGGGGCTTCGAGGGGCCGTCCGGAGCCTACGGGGTTCTCGGCGACACCCTTCCGCAACGGGGCATCCAGCTCCTACGTCTCGACTACAGGATCAAGCGCGCGCCCGGGCCGGTCGAGGAGGGCACCTGCGATGTCGCCGCCGGCATCGACTGGCTGGCGGGCAGAGGGGTGGAGAAGATCGTGGCGGTCGGCTTCTCGTACGGTGGAGCCCTGGTGGTGCGCGCGGCCCTCGACTCCGCGAGCGTCGTCGGCGTGGCGGCGCTGGCCACCCAGACCGCCGGGATCGGCGACGTCCGGCGTCTGGCGCCTCGTCCGCTGCTCCTGGTTCACGGCACCGCCGACCGAACCCTCCCGGCCCGTCTCTCGCGCCAGGTCTACGAGCGCGCGGGAGAGCCGCGGGAGCTGCACCTGCTCGACGGGGCCGGCCACTCGATGGCGGAGCGACGCGACGAGCTGCTGGAGATCCTCACCGGTTGGATCGACGGCGTTCTGCCGGCGCGCGAGCGGCGGCTCTGACGGCGGCGGCTCCCGCAGCGGCCGGGGTGCGGCTCACCAGCGCGCGACCGCCTGGTCCACGAACCAGCGGAGCCGGGCCAGGACCTCGTCGCCGTCCACCTCGCCGAGGCGGAACCGCCGGGCCAGGCTGAAGGCGGTGACCTCGAGCTGGGAGCCGTTGGGGAACGGCAGGCAGGTGCCGTCCCGGATCTCCGGCCACGACTTCTTGCGGGCGGTGAAGGGGGCCGGCACCCGCAGCCGGTCGTCGGGTCGAACGAAGTCGGGATCCTCGGGCCAGATGGCCCCGCCCCACTTCATCGTCTGACCGCGCACCAGGCTCAGCAACGGATTCTCGAAGCGCTCGTGGAACTTGTAGTGCCCGAAATCGACGAGCTGCGCCCGCGCCGGGTCGTCGTCCGACTGGCGGGCGATCTGGATGTTGACGCCGTCGAACTGCCGTGGCCCTCCGCTCGTCCGACCCACCCGGCGCAGCTCCTCGATCTGCTCGTCCCGCAGCTTCTTCTTGACCGTTCCCGCGTAGCGCACCTCGAGCTTGCCGTCGCTCTCCTTCAGGGCGAGCGTGGTGCCGGGCGTCGAGGAGGTGATGCCGTAGTTGCGGAGAAGCAGCTCGATCTCCAGGTAGAGAGCCTGCAGCTCCGACCCGAGAGTCGGCAGCTCGATCGCCTTGACCGCCCGCCGGTGGGCGCGCCGCACCTGTATCGCCGCCGGTGAAGACTGGCTCGGGTCGGGCCGCCATTTCATGTCGAATCCGGTGTCGAGGACGGCGTAGGTCGGCACCGAGGCCAGGTCGGGCAGGGCGCGGTGAAAGATCTCGTCGATCACCCACTGCGCGACCATGTCCAGGAACGCGCACCCCAGGTAGTGGAGCCCGTTGGTGTGGGCGCCGGCGAGCGACGGCCGCGCGTTGGGCCCGACGCCCGTTCCCTTCAGGTCGAGCAGCCCGCCGGCGCCACGGCCTCCGGCGCCCGGCACCGATCGAACGAGGGCCCGCCCGTAGCGGGTAGGGCGATAGGCGAGCGCGGGCCCGCCCGTCTCGATCGGAGTGTTGACCCTGGTCTGGCCCGCCTGGCTGCGGGAGATCACCGCCGCGTGTCGGAGCAGCCAGATGTCGAGGAGCTTGCGGATCTCCCCGCGGCGGGCCGCGATGTCGAGCCGCCGCAGGCGGGGGTGGCCTTCGAGGAGCCTCCGGTCTCGAAGGTGTGGAAAATCGTGCTGAAGGAGACCGTAGTCCGCGAAGACCACTCTCGCTCCCTCGAGCCGCAACACTTTCTCTTTTCGAAGCCCTCCATCTTCCAGATGGTCGGGAGCTCGCAGCAGCGGTCCGGCGGAGACCCGCTGCGGGATGGTCGAGTCGACGCCTCGCATTTTGTTTGACGAATGTTTCGTACTGCTGATATCATGAAACGCAACAATCCTGTAAAAGGCTCCTGAGCTCAGGAGCAAAACGAAGAGAGAGGCGGTTCCATGCGCAACCGAGAAGTAGAGCCCTCTTCGACCTCCCCGGAGGTCCACCTGCCCACCGTGCTGGAGCTCGCGCTCCAGGATGCCCATCAGGAGGCGGCGTCGCGCGCCCGAGTCGCGGCGCGGGCCCTCGGCCTGTTCGCCGCCGGAGGCAGTGCCGAGGAGAGCGCCGAGGAGAGCGCCGAGACAGGGGCCGAGGAGAGTGCGGAGGAGAGCGCCGAGAAGGGCGCGGAGGAGAGCGCCGAGGAGAGTGCCGAGGCGAGCGCGGAGAAGGGCGCCGAGGAGAGCGCCGAGTACAGCGCCGAGAAGGGCGCGGAGGAGAGCGCGGAGGAGAGCGCGGAGTACAGCGCCGAGTACAGCGCCGAGAAAGGCGCCGAGGAGGGCGCGGAGGAGAGCGCCGAGAAGGGCGCCGAGGAGGGTGCCGAGGAGAGCGCGGAGTACAGCGCCGAGAAGAGCGCCGAATAGCGTGGATCCCGACCAGGTGCGCTAGGTGCGCGATGCTGGCGCGTCGGGGTCGGGTGACCAGAGCTCCAGCAGGTTGCCGTCCGGGTCGTAGAAGTAGTACGAGAGGGCCCGCATCCACTCGAGCGGTGTGGGCCCGAATACGTCCACCCCGGCGGATCGCACTCTCGCGAGGGCCACGTCGAGCCGCGAGCGCTCGACCTCCAGGGCGAAGTGGACGGGACCCCATCGCGGCGCCGGTCCCAGCGGCGAGTGCTCTTCGAAAAGAAGGCTTCCGGTGTGGAGCGCCAACCGCTGCTTCCGCTTGCCGTCGCGGACCAGAAACCAGGCCCACGAGTCGTCGGGCTCGGACTCCGGCCGCAGGCCGACGACGTCTCGGTAGAAGGCGGCGGCGGAGGGCACGTCGGAGACGATCAGAACGATCTCGGAGATGCCCGAGACGGTCATCCGCAGGTACGGCTCTCACCCTCGACCGCAGGGGGGTCGGGGATGTTGCGAGTCAGGAACTGCCAGAACTTGCAATGCTCCAGGCCGGGGACGGGGTAGAGCTCCCCGCGCTCGCGATCCCACGACAGGAGCGATGCCTCCTCCCCGTGCGGCTCGGTGACGCCGACGATCGAGATGCGCCTCCGTACCGACTCGAGCTGCTCCCGCACTGCCTCCCGGGTGGCGCCCTGGAGCACCACCCGATGGGGAATGGCGCGCATCGCATCGCCCACGATCCGGCCGTTCTCGTAGCGGTCGCCCGCCAGGAGCTGCATCGCCTTGCCCACGTTGAGTAGCAGCGGCCCCGGCTCCACGCGGTGCCAGCGGCCCTGCCGGTCGCGGGCTTGGAGCCCGGTCATGTTGTTGACCACCGAGGCCACGAAGTCGTAGTCCGAGTGCTCGTGGAGCAGGGTGGCGGCAAAGCCGCGGTTCCCCTCGAGATCCTCGACCGGGCGGATCTCGGTGCGCTCCAGGTCGGAGTCGGCTCCGTCGTACAGATAGAAGTTGAGCGACGACCAGTACCAGCCCCCGCAGCCGGCTTGCCAGACGGCGCTGAGGTCGGCGACCTCGCGCTCCAGGCCGTCGTCGCCGTCGGTCCGGCCCGCCCGCTCCAGCAGCCGATCCAGAAGCTCCCGCCGCTCTTCGGCAACGCCGAGCCAGGCGCCGTCGACCGCGCTCCCGGTCGCCTCCGACCACCGGCCGGGCGGGATCTGCAGAAGCTCGAGCAGTCGGCAGAGCGCCTGGGCCCGGACGAACTGCTTGGCCAGGAAGCCCAGCACCAGCACCGGGTCGCGATAGACGTCCCAGAGCCGCTCCAGACGTACGAAGATGCCGCGCTGGGGCTGATACTCGTCGGGGTCGTCCGAGCGCGTCCGGTCGGCGGGCCATACGGGGCCGTGGGGTGGCTGCCGTCCATCGTTGAAGCGGGTCAGCTCGTCGTGAAAGCCGCCCTCCCGCTTCAGGTAGCGACGGGCGACGCCATGGGCGCGGGGGATCATCTGCTGGATTACTCCGTCCCAGGCAGCCGGCAGCTCGACGGTGAAGGCGCCGTCGAGCCGAGCCGCCTCGGCGAAGGCGGCGCGCCGTTGTGCGGGAAGGTCCGGCAGCGGGACGCCGAGCTCGCGGAGGCGGAAGCTCTGGAGCCTGATCGTGGGGAGGGAGAGATAGTCGACATAGCCCTGGTTCAAGCCGAGCCCCCTTCCGGTCGCACCTCGCCGCGGCCGCTGCCGGGCCGCGCCGTCTCTGGATGGATGTTGTGAAGCGAGCTTAGACCAGGTGCCGGGACCGCGCAAGAAGGCATGTGCGAAGCGTCGCCCGCTCTCGGAGGAGCCGATGTAAGATGACTGCATCTTCCATTCGAAACCTGGAGGTCGGCCCGCCATGAGCTTCCTTCGAGCCTTCGAAGAGGACGGCATCGCCTTTCCGATTCCGGTTCTGGATGCCGACGAGGTCCGCAAGTACCGCTCGGCTTTCGAACATCTCGAGCTCCTGCTGGGCGGCAAGAAGCAGAACCTCTCGACCGTCCACCTGCACTTCGACTGGGCGCGCGAGCTCGTCGCGCATCCCGCCGTGCTCGACGCCGTGGAGCCGCTGCTGGGACCGGACCTTCTGGTGCTCTCCACCCTGATTCTGAACAAGCACCCGCACGACCCCGCCTTCGTCGGCTGGCACCAGGACGGCACCTACTGGAATCTGCACAGCGCCCCCACGGCGTCGGCCTGGATCGCCCTGACCGACAGCACCCGGGCCAACGGCTGCATGCGCGTGATCCCCGGGTCGCACCGGGAGACCATGCTCCCCCACGAGTGCACCTACGCCGAGAACAGCCTGCTCGGCCGCGGGGAGCAGGTCGCAGCGGAGGTGGACGAGAGCCGCGCGATCGACGTCGAGCTCAGGGCGGGGCAGATGTCCATCCACCAGAACGCCATCCTCCACTCGTCGCCGCCGAACGGGTCCGACCACCGTCGGATCGGCTTCATCATCCGCTTCGTCACCCCGGAGTTCGCGCACGCGACGGCGCCGGTGCTCCTGGCTCGAGGGCGCGCCGAGGGGGACCGCATGGAGCTCTGGGAGGCTCCGCCGCCGACGGACGTGAAGCGGGCGATCGCCGAGCGCGAGGCCTACGTGGAGGCGATGGCGGCGAAGCCGGCCGAGAGCCGGTAGGGGCGGCGGAGCCGGTCAGCAGGCGCCGGGGTCGGTAGCCGGGGCGCCGTGCGCCGGCGCTGACGATCCGATGGTCACGAGGTCGACGTCGGGCGCGAACCCGAGCTCGAGGTCGAGGTCGTGGAGGATGTCCTCGCGGCACATCATGATCGCTCCCAGCCGCACCGCCCTGGGATCGGGCTCCGCGGCCTCGAACTGCTCGGGGGGCACGCCGTTGATCTCGGCGCAGACCTTGTCGGAGAGCTCGTTGAGGAACTCCAGGTGGTACTCCTCCGGCTTGTCGAACTCCGCGCCCCAGCGCACCAGGAAGTCCACGAAGACCCGGGTGATGGCGGGGTGGAGCTGATCGGGGTCGTCCAGGTTGCGGTGCAGCCGGCGGTAGACCGGCGGCAGCAGAGACCGGAGCTCGCGTCGGAAGGCCAGTGGCACCGGCGCCTTGAATGACAGCGCCGTGGGCTCGTAGGAGCCCGAGCTCTCGAGCTCGATCTGGTGGGCCAGCGACGGCACCATCTGGTGGCTGAGCAGACGCCGGATGTGGGCCTGCATCGTGAGGAGGATGGTCAGTCGGTGCCAGAGCGACGGCGCCACCTCCCGGCAGACGTCGGTGAGCTCGTCGATGGCGTGGCGTGCGCGGTCGTTGAGCAGTGAGCGCCGCTCCAGATTGTCGATCAAGTCCCGGCGGCTGCGGTCGGAGAACTGCGGCTCCGGGATCTGCGGCGGCCGCTCGAGCAGCTTCATCCAGCCGGTGTTGCGCTTTTTTATGTTCTTCCAGCGGAAGAGATCTACGTATAGATCGCGATAGCCCTCCATCAGCTCCACCCGGGTCATCAGACGCGGAATGGTGTTGAAGTAGTAGCCGTCGAGGTTGTCGGTGAAGCGCCCGCGCTCGAAGGCACCGGCCTCGGTGACCACCTGACCGCGCTCGACCATCTTGCGCCAGAGGGGAGTGCCGTGCGGGGCCTGCAGGATGGTCAGCGCCGGAACGGGGATCGAGGCGGTCTGGTGGAACTCGAAGAGGCGCCCGAAGGTGCTCGAGTCGTCCTCGTCGAAGCCGATGATGGTGTTACCGCGCAGGGCGATGCCGTAGGACATCATGCGGTGCGCCTCGGCCACCAGGTCCTTGTTGAGGTTCTGCTTCTTGTTGATGTTCTTGAGCGTCTCGGGGTTGATCGACTCGATGCCGATGAACAGGACGGTCATACCCCCGTCGGCGGCCAGCTCCAGAAGCTCGGGATCCTTCGACGCGTTGGTGGTGGCCTGGGTGGAGAACGAGATGGTGTGCTCGAGCTCGCGGTTCAGGTCGCGCATGCCTCGCAGCAGCTCCTTGGTGTACCGCCGGTCGCCGACGAACTCGTCATCGGTGATGAACGCCGTTCGGAACCCGCGGCGGGCCAGCTCTCGGATCTCGTCGAGAACCCGCTCCACCGGCTTGTGCCGCATCTTGCGCCCGAAGAGATAGATCACGTCGCAGAAGTCGCAGTCGAAGGGGCAGCCCCGGGTGGTCTGGACCGTGCCCATCGCGTAGGCACTGCAGTCGATGCCGTCCCAGTCGGGCGCCGGGCTGTCCTCCAGCGACGGCTTGGTGATCTGGCGGTACTCGTCGCGGTGCTCGCCCGCTGCGAGATCGCTCAGAAACTCCGGCCAGGTCTCTTCGGACTCGCCGATGAAGAGCACGTCGAAATGCTCGCGGTACGAGCGCGGGTGGACCGAGACGCCGGGGCCGCCCACGCCGGTCAGGACGCCTCGCTTGCGAAAGACGGAGGCGATGCGGATGGCGTGGTCGATGTGGCCGGAGTAGCCGGTGACGCCCACGAAGTCGTAGTCGCGGTCGAAAACCGTCTCGTCCGTGATGCGACCCTTCACCGGCTCGTCCCAGAGGTCCACGTGCACGTGGCCGGGAGTCAGCGCCTTCAGGGTGGACAGGGTCAGCGGCGCCAGGTCGGCGACGACCTCGTGTCGAGCGTCCATGGTGGTCCAGCCGCAGGGTATCCGGTACTCGGGACCGACGATGAGGACGTTCATGAGGCCTCCGCTGGCGCTGCGGTCGTTGCGGGCGTCAGCGGCGCGCGGGTCGCCCGCTCCGCCCGATCAACCTCTTCTTGTGAAGCTGAGTGCCGGTCGAGCTTAGCACAGGCCCGTTGTGATCAGTTGCGAATCTTCAACAGATAGCCGCGGGGATTCCAGGTAACCAGAAACTTCTCCCGCTCCGGATCCATCCGGAAGCGCGGGTCCTCGGCGAGGAAGTCGTCGATCGCCTCCATCGGGCCCGGCCCGAAGTCCGGCTTGGTGGGATGGCCGTTGAGGTTCGAGTCTTCTACGATCAGGTAGCTGCCCGGGGTCACCAGGTCGGCGTAGGCCTTGAGCTCCGCGTAGACGTGATCGCGACGGTGATCGGAGTCGAGCACGACGAGCACCGTGGCGCCCTGCGGAATCTCGGCGCGCACCCGGCGCAGCGTCTCCTCGGCGGTGGAGGGTCCCAGCAGGAAGGTGATCTTCTCGTGCTCCGGCAGCGGGTCGCTGTAGGGCTGCAGGTCGATGCTCACCACCCGGCCCCTGCCGACCAGCTCGCAGATATGGGCGAAGTAGAGGGCGCTGCCCCCCGCGCAGGTCCCGGTCTCGACGATGAGATCGGGCCGCAGCTCGGTGATCATCTCCTGGTAGACCCACATGTCGAGCGGGCACTTGAAGGTCGGAAATCCCATCCAGTAGGTCTCGCTCCAGGTCTTGCCCAGCAGGTAGGCGTCGAAGTACAGCTTCTGAAAGTCGCGGATCAGACGCCGGATGCGGTCCGAGTCGAGCTCGGGGCTGGTGCGATGGTTCGGAATGAAGGTCTCGATGTGGCGATCGGGGAGGGTGAGAAAACGGGCCTCCGTCACCGCGCCGTCGCACAGCGCGAGCCGCAGCGTGAAGTCGCTGGCGAGCGGCCCGCCGTTCTCGCCGCTCCAGGTCATGCGACCCAGGAGCACCACCTCGCCGTCGCCAATGACGGAGCGGGTCAGCTCCACGGACTCGGGGGTGCGCCGCCGGTGGACACGGTCGAAGAAGCCGCGCACGGCTTCGCGACCTTCGTGCCGCGTTCGGCCGAACAGCTCGGAGTGCTCGAAGACGCCGTCGCCCTTCCAGTCGGTGAGCCAGCGCACCCCGGGGTCGAGCAGCTCCAGGAGGGGCGTGACGCCGGCCTCGGGCAGGCTCTCGAGAGCCTGGGCGGCGCGGTGGGCCAGGTCGTGGACGTCCATCGGGTCTCCTCTCGTCGCCGCCTCCAGCGCGGCGGTCAGTCGTCCAGCGAGGTCATCTCGCCCTCGAACTCGGTGCCGGCCAGCGCACGGGCGAGCTCGTCGTAGTTGGCGATCAGGTCGCGCAGGTCGCGCGAGTTCTGCTTGACGCTCCGCGGCTCGAGCGGCTCCGCCACCGGCGTCTGGCCCAGGAAGCGCAGCAGCCGGTTCTGCACCGAGAGCTCGCCCAGCTCCTCGTAGCTCGCCTCCGCCCAGCTCTGCCCGTCGGCCTCGAGGGACGAGCGGATCTCCCGGTAGTAGGCGCGGTCGAAGTCGACGTGGTCGCGGAAGCGGGCGGGGTCGACGGCGACCCGGGGCCGCTCGGCGGCGAGCTCCTTCTCGCTGTACGCCTCCCACTGTCCGAGGCGCTCGGAGATCAGCGACGAGACGAAGGTCTTGAGGCGGTTGCGCCGCCGCAGCACGATCTTCTTGAGCCCCGCGTCTCTCAGCAGACGGGGGAAGACCGCCTCGTTCTGACGGTGGGTGAACTTGAAGCCGACGCAGGGCCGGCCGAAGGGGTGCTCCCACAGCCTGTCGAGAAAGGCCAGGGGATCGGCTTCCCTTTCTTCGACGCTTCCCAGCCGGAAGCCGCTCTGCCGCAGGTCGAGCGCCACCCAGACCCCCTTGGGGTTGAAGATCTCGTGGTGGCAGAGGATGGCCGGATGGGAGTCCAGCATGGTGCAGAGCATGTTGCTGCCGGAGCGGGGCGCGGCCAGGATGACGAAGCGCTCGAGCTCCGCGCTCACCATTGGAGGACGACTCCCAGAGTCCCGGCTGGGTCGTCGCTCAGGCCGCGGTAGCCGCACGCGGCGTCGGCCGCGCGGAGACGGTGGGTGATCAGCTCGCGGGTGGTGAGCTCACCCTGGGCGAGCATCTCCAGGAACAGCTCGCCGTGGCGGCGGGAGGTCCACCGGTCGTCGAGCGAGCCCTCGGCCGGATGGGAGAAGCCGTGCGCTCCGAGGATGGTCAGGCTGGGTCGGTTGCAGAGGTCGTGGAAGTCGAAGTGGCTGGGACCGCGGGGGCTGCTCAGGAGGAGAAACCGCCCCTGCCGCCGCACCAGGCGGGGCGCGGCGGCGAGCACCGTGGGCTCTCCCGTGGCCTCGATCATCACGTCGACGCCGGAGGCGCCGTGGCGGTCGCGGAACCGCCGGCGCACCTCGCGGTCGCGAAGGTCGCCCGGGAAGCCGATCAGCCGTTGTGACGGGGGCAGTCGGGCCATGCGGGCGGGCGTCACCTCGAACGCGTAGATCCGGCGCACGCCGATCCGCAGGCAGAGGCGGCAGACGAGCTGGCCGAGGACCCCCAGGCCGACCACCCCCACGGTCTCGCCCCAGGTCACCGCAGCGCGGCGCAGGCCGTTCATCGCCACCTTCCCCAGGGTCGCGAAGACCGCCTCCTCCGGCGAGACGCCCTCCGGCAGGGCGGCCACGCGGTCCTCCGGCGAGAGCGCGAAGCGCTGGTGGCCGCCGTGATTGTGGACCGTGCGGCCGATCCAGCCCGGGTCCACTCCCTCGCCGACCGCCTCGACCCTGCCGACGTTCGAGTAGCCGGCCAGCTTGGGGTAGTGGGTCAGATCGCCCCAGCGCTCGCCGGTGGCCGAGGCGTGGAGAAGGGTCAGCTCGGTGCCGGCGCTGATCAGCGAGCGGACGGTTCGCACCAGGACCTGCCCGGGCTCGGGGGAGGGAACGTCGAGTGCGAGCGTCTCCACGACGCCGGGCGCCGTGAAGGCCACGGCCAGGTTGCCGCGGCCCGATGGCGCGTCGCGAGAGACATCGTCTCGAGGCGAAGACATGCCGTTTAGAAAGTGCAGATCCCGCGTCTAAAGGGGGTAGAGACTTAGTGTATGATAGATCCACAGTTTCGCTCACAAGTCGAGTTCGGTGCCGAATCGCCGCGGTGAGGCCGTCGCTGGCCTGCGCCGCGAGGAGGTGGAGCCAGATGGCCGAAGAAGTAACTCTTTTGGAGGTTCCTCGAGCCGAAGGGGGCTGGTCGCGTCACCGCGGGCCGGTGACGGGTGTGGAAATGATCCCGGGCACCCGGCTGGCCGTCACCTCCGCCTACGACAGCGCCGTCGGGATCTTCGACCTGGAGAGCGGTGAGGTCGAGCTGCTCGGCTATCACGATCATCTGGTCAACCGGATCGTCGTCAGCCCGGACGGCGCGCTCGCGGCGTCCTGCTCGTCCGACTACTCCATCTGTCTCTGGGACCTGCGGACCCGGCGCAAGGTGATGACCCTGCTGGGCCACAGCGACGACGTCGAGGACTTCGTCTTCGCGGACGCGGAGACCGGCGTTTCGGCGTCGCGCGACTGGCGGCTCCTGGTCTGGGACCTTCGCACCGGCGCCGTGCGGCGGGTGCTGGAGGGGCATCAGAAGGACGTGCTGGTGCTCGCCGTCGCTGAGGGCCGGGTCTACTCCTCGGGAGACGACATGACGCTCCGGGTGTGGGACCTCGCGACCGGAGAGCAGTTGAGCCTGATCGGACCCTTCGAGGACGAGACCGACACCTGCGCGATCGACCCGGGGAGAAAGCGCGCGATCCTGGGGTGTGACGACGGCTGCATCCGCGTGTTCGACACCGCCAGCGGCCAGGCGACCCACGTCATCGAGGCCCACGCCTCGGGCATCAAGAAGGTCGCCGTCTCGGCGGCCACCGGCGACATCCTGTCGGCGGCCTACGACCAGAAGATCGTGATCTGGGACGCCGCCACGCTGGAGGCGCGTCTCGAGCTGGACAGCACGTCGGCGACCTGGGAGCGCTCTCTGACCTGGTCTCCGGACGGCGCCAAGATCGTCGGCGGGACCTTCGACGGAACGGTCCTGGTCTGGGACAGCGCTACCGGCCGTCTGGAGAGCGAGATCGGTGAGCCGGGCGAGGTTCCCGGCAACCCCTGCTTCAACGAGGTCGCGGCGGGGCCGAGCGGCACCTTCGTGGTGGTCAGCGACGACGGTTTCGTGCGCCGCGGCCGGCTCACCCCCGAAGAGGGCCGCTGGGAGTGCCGGTGCGAGCCGCTGTCGGGCCGCATTCTGGCCAACGCGGTGACCTACGACGAGGAGTACCGGATGGTCGTGACCGGCGCCCACGACCACACCGTGCACATCTTCGACTCGACGCCCGCGGGTCTCGAGCGGGAGCGCGAGGTGGCGCTCGGCGAGGGGCCCATCAACTCGGTGCGGATCGCCCGGCACCGCGGCTACGAGCGCGACGTGTTCGTGGCCTGCTACTCGAGCGCCATCGTCCGGCTGTCGCCGGAGGGCGAGATCGAGGGCAAGGTCTCGGTCCACGAGGGGGCGGTCAAATCGCTGCGGCTGCATCCCGCGAAGAGGGTCGGCGTGAGCTGCGGAGCCGACGGCCTCCTCCTGGGCTGGAGCTTCGAAGGCGAGCTTCTGCACCGCTATCTGGGCCACACGGCCATCATCAACGACGTGGATCTCGAGCCGGGTGGCGAGCGGCTCGCCAGCGTGTCGCGCGACTTCTCGCTGAAGATCTTCGAGCTCGAGACCGGGCGGATGCAGCAGACGATCCCCATCGGCCGCAAGTCGCTCAAGTCGGTCTGCTTCTGGAGCGACGAGGTGGTCTTGGTCGGGGACTACTGGGGAGGCCTGATCCGGGTCGACCTGAAGTCCGAGAGCTACGAGAGGGCCGTGGTCGCCGGCAACGGCATCAGCTCCGTGGCCCGATGCGGCGGGCACGCCGTGCTGACCTCCTACGACGGGGCGATCTACCTGGTCCGGCCCGACCTGGCCGTGGTGCGCTCGCTGCGGGCGATGCATCAGCGGCTCGCTCGGGCCGCGTAGGGGCGGAGCGGGAGTGGAGAGTTGAGCACGTCGAAGAACGGGACCCTCGATCTCGATCCCGTCTTCGATGCCATCCGCCGGGGCGGCATGGTGCTGCTCGTGCCGGACGCGAGCGAGGGCGGTGCCATCTGCCATCTGGTGCTGGCGGCGGAGAGGGCGTCGCCGCGCTCGGTGGGGGCGATGCTCAGCCTGGGCAACGGCTCGACGGTGGTGGCGCTGACCCGGGACCGCTGCGAGCGCTTCGGGCTCGCCACGGTGGACGGCACGGCCGGCCTGGTCGGCAGCCGGCCGGGTGCGCCGATGGAGGCGAAGGAGCTCGGTCCGCTGTCGGCGCAGAGGCTGGCGCGCGTCGCGGCGCAGCTCGCCAACGGCGACGGCGCGGGCAGCCAGGCGAGGCTCGATGGCGTCGAGGTGCGTTGCGCCGACTGGGGCGGCGTCGTGAGAACGCCGTTGCCGCTGGAGGCGGCGGTCGACCTCGTGCGTCTCGCTGGTCAGCCCCCCGTGGCACTGGTGAGCCGGGTGCGGTCGGAGGAGGCGGCCGGCTACGACTGCGCCGACCTGCCGCGTCTCGCCATCTCGCAGCTCGCGGCCTACCGCCGCGCGCGAGCACCCGTGCTGCTGCGTCGCCATGGCCCCAGGGTGCGGCTGCCCACCCGCCACGGGGCCTTCTCGCTGCAGGCCTACGAGGATCCCCTCACCGGCTCGCTTCACCTCGCCCTCACCATGGGGACGCCACGTGGCCCGGCTCTGGTCCGCGTCCACTCGGAGTGCCTGACCGGCGACCTCCTGGGGTCGCTGCGCTGCGACTGCGGCTCGCAGTTCGAGGAGTCGCTGGCCGCCATCGGCCGCGAGGGCTCGGGGGTGCTGATCTACCTGCGGCAGGAGGGACGCGGGATCGGTCTCGTGAACAAGCTTCGCGCCTACGACATCCAGGACCAGGGCTACGACACGGTGGAGGCGAACGAGCGGCTCGGATTTCGACCCGATCTGCGCGACTACAGCTTCGCCGTCTTCATGCTGAAGGACATGGGGATCGAGGCGGTCCGCCTGCTCACCAACAACCCCCGCAAGAGACACGGCCTGGAGCGCCACGGGATCCAGGTGAAGGCACGAGTGCCGCTGGTGGTCGAGCCGACCCCCGAGAGCCTGGGCTACCTGAGGGCCAAGAGGGACAAGCTGGGCCACCTGCTCCCGTGAGACGGCGTGGCCGCCGGCTGTCGACGCGAAGGAGAGCTGCATGAAGGTGAAGAGGGACGAGCATCTCGTCGAGACCGACAACGCCCTGGTCTTCCTCGAGCGTCTGGACGCCGACGCCGCGCTCGCCGAGCGCTGTGAGCGCACCGACCTGGAGGGCCGACTGAGAATCGCCTCGGAGATCGGCCTGCCGGTCTCGGAGGCGGAGTTCCGCCGGGCGATCCGCTCCTGGGACTACCACGGAAGATGGACCCGGTGGCAGAGCGCGGGACGTCTTGCGGAGGCGTTCGACGATCTGCCGGAGCTGGACGGCGAGTACCCCGTCTCCGACGAAGCGGTGGCGTCGTACCGGCGGGACGGCCACCTCCTCCTGCGGCAGGTGGTCGGGCCGCAGGAGGTCGAGGCCTATCGACCGGTGGTGCGCGACCTGGTGGCGCGCCACAACACCCAGGTGGACGCCCGCGACCAGCGGCCCGAGGAGCGCGGCTACCTGCAGGTCGTCAACCTGCACATGCGCAGCGCCGCCGCGCGGCGGCTCGTCCGCTCGCCGCGTCTCGGCAGGATCGCGGCGAGACTGCTGGGGGTCGAAGCGGTGCGGATCTACATCGACCAGGCCTTCTACAAGGAGCCCGGAGGCAAGATGTCCCACTGGCATCAGGACCAGCTCTACTACCCCCTCGAGACGGAGCGGCTGGTGACGATGTGGCTCCCGCTGGTGGACGTCAGTCACGAGATGGGGGTCGTGGCCTACGCCTCCGGCTCCCACCGCGAGGGCTTCCTCGGCTTCAAGCCCGACCGCGCCGACGCCGAGGAGGACCATCCTCGGTTCGTTCGCCGGCTCGGCTACCCGATCTGGAAGCCCGGCCAGGTGATGGCCGGTGACGCCACCTATCACCACGGCTGGGTGGTCCACGGGGCGTACGCCAACCGCAGCGACCGGATGCGCGAGGTGGTGGTGGTGATCTACTACCCGGACGGAACCCGGATCGTCGAGCCGAGCAACGAGTTCCAGAAGCGAGCCATCCGCTACATGTGGGGGGAGGCGGCGAAGCCCGGCGAGCTGGCCGCGGGCCCCACCAATCCAGTCGTCTACTCCGCCGGATGACCGGCCGGATGCCGGGGTCCCTGCGCGGCCCGGACCAGGTCGCGCACCGTCTCCGCGAGCCGCCGCTCGCCGCCGAACTCCATTCCGAGGGCCTCGAGCTTGCCCGTCTCGATCGGGCGCATGGCCGCGCCCGGGCGTTCCACGATGCGGCTGTCGCTGCCGGCGAACCGCGCCGCCAGGGCCGCCACCTCAACCTCCGGAACGTACCGGTCGAAGCAGTTGTAGGCCTCGCCGGCCACGCCGTCGGCGGTGAGCAGGAGCGCCACCGCCCTGGCCACGTCGGCGACGTGAACCTCCTTCGCGCCGCCTTCGCAGACCACCTCGCGACGGCGGGAGACGACCTTCTCGACCAGGCCGAACCACTTGCTGCGCTCCACCGGCCGCGCCACGCCGTAGATGCTCGCCGGCCGCAGGGCGCAGGCCTCGATCTCCCGGCCCAGGCCGTAGCTGTGAATGAACTTCTCGACCGCGGCCTTGATCGCGCCGTAGTGGCTGGTGGGCCAGAGAGGGTGGGCCTCGTCGAGGGGCCGGTCGTCGAGCAGCCGGGAGTGGACCGCGCAGGAGGAGAGGAAGACGAAGCGCCGGACCCCCGTCTCTCGAGCCGCTCGCAGGAGGCGCAGACTGCCCAGGAGGTTCCTGTCGACGAACGCCGCGACGTCCGCTGCGCCGCTGGGCCGGAAACCGCCTCCCGGATGGTGGAAGGCGCAGTGGACGACGGCGGCGCAGCCGTCGAGCAGGGGGTCCTCGTCGCCGCGGGCGAGCTCCCCAGGCACCCACTCGACCCCCATGGCGACGTCCTCGAAGCCGCCCAGGTCGCTGCCGGGCCGCCGCCAGCAGCGGCACCGGTGGCCGTCGGCCACCAGACGGCGCAGCAGGTGGCGCCCGACAAAACCCGTGGCTCCGGTGACGGCGATCTTCATGACGAAGCGGCCCTGTCGGGGGGAGACGCCGCGGATTATGACAGGGGGGCGCGGCCGGGCGCTCGCCGGGAGGAGAGGAGGAAGATGTGTCCCGGTCGGCCGAGAGTCGCCTGATGGAGATTCTGCTCGGGAGGTCTCTGGCCCGGTCGGTCAGCGTGGCGGCGGAGCTGGCTCTGGCCGACCGGCTGGCCCGGGGGGCCGTCACCGTGTCCGACCTGGCCGTCTCGGCCGGCGTGCACGAGGAGGCGCTCTACCGGCTGCTGCGCGCCCTGGCCGCGTTCGGCATCTTCCGGGAGCTGGACGGACGGCGGTTCGAGAACAGCGAGCTGTCCGAGCCGCTCCGCGGCGACCATCCCGGCTCCCTGCGCGCCCAGGCGGAGTGGATCGACGGGCCGCTCTGCTGGGGGGCCTGGGGCCGGCTGGATCACAGCGTCCGCACGGGCCGGCCGGCCTTCGACGAGGTCTTCGGCATGCCGTGGTTCGAGTACCTCGAGCAGAGCGCGCCGGACCGCGAGCGGTTCGATGCCGCCATGGGGGCCGCCACCCGCGGCACCGCGCGGGCCGTCGCCGAGGCCTACGACTACTCGGGGGTCGAGACCCTGGTGGACGTCGGCGGTGGGCGGGGCGACCTCCTCGCGGCGATCCTCGAGCGCCACCCGTCGGTCGGGGGTGTCCTGATGGACCGGCCGGAGGTGGTGCGGCGGGCCTCCGCCCGCCTCGGCGAGCTCGCCGGCCGGGTCTCCCTGGTGCCGGGCGACTTCTTCGAGGAGGTGCCCCCGGGCGGCGACCTCTACGTGGTCAAGCAGGTGCTCCACGACTGGAGCGACGAGCTCTGTCTCGAGATCCTGGGCAACTGTCGGGCCGCCATGTCCGACGGGGCGAGGCTGCTGATCGTGGAGAGAACGATCTCGGAGACCCGGGAGTCGCGGTGGTCCAAGCTCCGCGACCTCGACCTGCTGGCCATCACCGGCGGCGGCCGCGAGCGGGACGAAGAGGAGTACGTCGCCCTGTTGGAGCGGGCCGGGCTGGAGCGGGTCCGGGTGCTGCCGACGACGACGCAGGTCGGCATCCTCGAGGCGCGGCTGCGCGGAGCGGGGCCGGCAGCCGGCTAGGGCCCGGATCGCACGGCGGTGAAGAGCGCTTGCACCTCGTCCGGATGGGGGTAGATGGGGTCCTCGATCTCGATCTGACGGATCTCGTCGAAGCCGAGAAAGTCCAGGACCGTGGTCACCGAGCGCGGAGCGGGCACCAGTTGGCACATCTCCGAGGTCCGCCAGCGGCCCGTGGCCATGGCGATGGTGCCCTCCTCGAAAGGCGGCAGCCGGGTCATGAGCCAGAGCGGATGGTCCCTCCACTCCGGGCGGTCGGTGACCCGGGTCTCGAGGACCAGCAGACCGCGAGTCACGCCGGTCAGGCTGCGCAGGGCCAGGATCGGGTTCTCCAGGTGGTAGAGGACGTCGAAGCAGAAGACCACGTCGAAGGTCCCCTCGCGGTCGGGCGACAGCTCCTCGATGCGCATCTTCCGGAAGCTGACCTGGTCGAGGTCCAGCGCGCTCTGGAGGAACCGCGCCTGCTCCAGGTAGCGGTCCACGATGTCGATGCCCACCACCTCGGCGGCGCCGGAGCGAGCCGCCTCCACGGAGAAGCCGCCGGCGTTGCAGGCCACGTCGAGGACGCGCAGATTCTCGAAGCCGCCGAAGCGCTCCAGCACCAGCGGCCAGACGAGCGACCGCAGGTCGGCGACCCGGACCCGCTCGAGGGGCCGCTGGGCGGTCTCGGGGTCCCAGGTCCGCAGGCCGTAGGGCAGCTCCACGTTGTGAAAGAAGGGGCCCAGCCGGGCGATGCCGTCGCGGATCTCCTCCGCCGTCATCTTGCTGCTCATGGTGACCGCTCCCGCCGGCTCCGAGCTGAACCTGGGAAAGACCGTAGTATATTGACCCGCCAGAAACACCGAGACAGCTTCGCGACGTCATGCCTTTCGTCGACATCTTCGACTCGGGCTTTCGTACCGGAAGGAAGGTCTGCCTTCTCGCGCCCGGCCCCAACGGGCGGGACCACTACGGCGAGATCCCGGCGGATCACCAGGTGATCGCCATCAGCAAGGCGGTCCTGATTCCCGAGGTCGAGGCGCAGATCTGGGTCAACCCGAGAACCGAGCTGGAGTGGTTCGAGGAGGCCAACCGCTCGTTCCCCGGGGTCCGCATCTTCCACGTCGACGCAGCGAGGGAGATCGAGGCGGAGCTTCCGGGGTGCGAGAGCTGCTACTCCTTCGAGCTCCAGATGGACGACGACGTCTGTCTTCAGCCGCACGAGATGCGGCCGATCGTTCCGGGCGTGATCCGGGGCAACGGCTCCATCAGCGGCGCCGCGATCCAGATCGCCTACCACTGCGGGGCTCGCGAGATGCTGCTCTGCGGCATCGACATGTCGGGGGACGCCTACTTCGACGGCACCTTCACCCTGGACCAGCACCACGGCACGACGTGGTGGTTCACGCCGCGGCTCAACATGCTGATCCGCTGGATGATCGAGCGGGGCGGCTGCCAGGTCCGCACCCTGAGCCCCACCCGGCTCGACGTGGCCCGCTACGCCGGCGAGTAGCCGATGTCGGCCACGTGCGCCCGCGACGGTTGCGGCTCGGAGCCATCGCCCGGGGATGGCAGGGCAGAATAGGACCGGGAGGACGTCATGGAGCCGTTTGATCTGTGGGGCGCGGCCAACCAGCCGTGGGCGTTCCTGCTGACCGCCTCGGCGGTGGTGGCGGGACTCAGCGTGATCCATTTCCTGCTGGAGCGCCGACGGAGCCGCCGGCGGGGGGTGGGCAATTTCGGCAACCAGCTCGTCATGCTGGGGCTCACCCTGCTGGGGCTGATCTTGGTGATCATGGCCCTGCCGGTGAGCACCGGCCTGCGCAGCCAGGTGCTGCAGTTGATGGGCATCGTGCTCTCCGCCGGAGTCGCCATCTCTTCGACCACCTTTCTGGGCAACGCCATGGGTGGAATCCTGCTGCGCGCGGTGCGCAGCTTCCGAACCGGCGACTTCGTCTCCGTGGGCAACAGCTTCGGACGGGTCTCGGAGCGCGGCCTCTTCCACACGGAGATCCAGACCGAGGACCGGGACCTGACCACCCTGCCCAACCTCTATCTGGTCGCCAACCCGGTCAAGGTCGTTCGGGCGTCGGGCACGGTCGTGTCGGCGACGGTGTCGCTGGGCTACGACGTGGGGCATGCGCGGATCGAGAGGCTCCTGCTGCGCGCCGCCGCCAAGGCGGGTCTCGAGGATCCGTTCGTGCAGATCTGCGAGCTGGGCGACTTCTCCGTCACCTACCGGGCGGCGGGCCTTCTGACCGACGTCAAGCAGCTCCTCACCACCCGCTCGAACCTGCGGGCCGCGATGCTCGACGAGCTCCACGGCGACGGCGTCGAGATCGTCTCGCCCAACTTCATGAACACCCGCGCCCTCTCCCCGGACAGCCCGGTGATGCCTCGGCGGCCGGCGATGGCCCGCCAGAAGCTCGAGCGGGCGCCCGAGGAGGTCGTCTTCGACAAGGCGGAGGAGGCCGAGGAGCGCGAGCGGCGCGAGGGCCTGCTGGAGCCTGCGAAGGAGGAGGAGGCCCACCAGGTACGGGACGGCTCAGAGGGCGAGCGGTCGCCGGAGCCCGACCCCGACCCTGCGGCCGGCTAGCCGGCTGCTCTTCCTGCGAGACGCGCCGCGCCCGCCGTCACCAGGCGATGAGGGCGAAGAAGAAGGCCGCCGCCAGGCCGAAGAGCAGCGAGCCGAGGAAGCTGAGCAGGAAGCGGTTCCCCCAGGTCATGCGCGGCGACCGGTAGTGGATCAGGAAGTTGATCGCGACGTGCGCCACCGGCCAGGCCATGCTGATCAGGATGGCCGCGCCCCACAGGCTGGATCCGAGCCGTTTCTCCACCGCGAATCCGAGGGGCTTGCCGATCACGTCGGCGAGCGCGAGAAAGCCGAAGCCGGGCAGCCCCGCCAGGAGGATCCCCCCCAGACCTGCCAGAAGGGTCGCGACGAGGGCGCTCACCCCCAGGTTGGGCGGTGACGGCTGGTTCCAGGGCGGAATCTCCATCGCGATCTCCTCCGACTAGGGTCCCGCCGCCGGGTCGGCCGGAGCCGACGGGAGCCGCCAGGCGGAGAGGCCTCCGGCGTCGCGCAGAAGCAGAACTCCCCCGGCCACCGCCGGATGGGCCCACACGGCCGAGTCGGCGAGCTCGTAGCTAGCGCGCAGCATGGGCTCCTCTGCGGCGGTGTCGTAGACCAGCATCTCGCCGGCCGTGGTGGTGACCAGCAGTGTGGAGCCGGCGAGGAGCAGCGAGGCGTTGTCCCCCAGCCGGCCCTCGCCCCGCCAGGTGACCTCGCCCGAGGCCGGGTCGAGCCGGAAGAGGTGCCCCTTGAGCTTCTTGGCCATGCCGAACACCCGGCCGCCGATCTCCACGGGCGAGCTCAGGTACATGGCCGGGTCCTCCCGCCGCCACACGGTCTCGACCGCGAAGCCCTCCGCGGTCGGCCGCGGCCGCACCAGGAACGTGCCGGCGCGCACACCCGAGTAGAGGAGGGTGTCGCCCAGGACCAGGGGGGTGACCACGTTCTCGTTCCATTCGTCGGGGAAGTCGATCCGCCACAGGAGGCCTCCGTCCTGCGGGTCGAGGGAGATCACCGAGCGGTCGGTCAGGGTGACGATCTGCGCCGTGCCGTCGAGCTCGGCCAGCACCGGCGAGGCGTAGCCGGGCCCGTCGCCCCGCCACCGCCAGCGCACCTCGCCCGTGTCCGTCCCCACCGCCAGGACCTCGCCGCCGCGGTCGTCACCCACGTGCGTCACCAGCAGATCGCCCACCAGGATCGGCGACCCGGCGGTGCCGCAGAAGAGCTTGGAGGAGTCCACCGCGCCGCCGGTGGGGTCGAGCCGCCAGACGAGCTCGCCCGTGGCGGCGTTCCAGGCGGAGAGGGTGGCGTTGACGCCCAGGGTGAACAGTCGCCCGTCGACGACCAGCGGCGTGGCGTAGGGGCCCTTGCCGTGGCCGCCGGCATACCGGTTGGCGTCGAAGGGCGCGGGGTAGCGGTCCGACCAGAGCCGCTCTCCGTTTGCGAGAGAGAGGGCGGTGACGACCTCGTGGTCGCCCTCGCGCGAGTGCACGAACACCCTCCCCTCCGCCACGACCGGCGAGGAGTGCCCGGCTCCCACCTCGACCCGCCAGAGCCGCGGCAGCTCGGCCGGCCACTCGGCCTCCGCGAGCTCCGGAGAAGACAGCGAGCCGTCGCGCTCCGGGCCTCGCCACTGCGGCCAGTCGTCGCCGGCATCGGCGCCGGCCGCGAGGACGGCGAGAAGGGCGATGGCCGGGATGCTGCCGCGGCGATGACTCATGGGCGTCGGGGCCGCTCCCCACCCTCGACACCTCGGGGCGGAGCCGCACTCTCCGCCCGACTCTATCCCGCGAGCCTCTCGGCGCACCGCGCCGGTTTCCGCCCGCGGCGGCGCCGTGTCGAAGGGGTGAGACCGATGAGCCCGTTCGCCCCACGCCCGAGCCGCCACCTGCTCGCCGCCCTCTGCCGGGACCCCCGGCACTTCCAGATCGGCGTGCTGGGATCTCTGCTCGTCTACGGCATGGTCGCCCTGGGCTTTCCGGTGAGCCTCTGGGAGGTGGCGCTGCTCGTCGGAACGGCGCTCGCCACCCAGGCCGCGGCCGGCCGGCTGGTGGGGGTGCGCTTCGACGCGCGGAGCCCGTTGATCTCGGCGCTCTCCCTTTCCCTTCTGGCCCGCGCCGCCTCGCCCGGCTGGCTGGCGGCTACGGCGGTAGCGGCCATCGGCAGCAAGTTCCTGATCCGGCGTCGCGGCAAGCACGTGTTCAACCCGACCAACTTCGGTCTGGTGGCGGTGGCCCTTGCCAGCGGGCAGGTCTGGGTCTCGCCCGGCCAGTGGGGCAGCGGCCCGAATCTCGCCCTCCTGCTGGTCTGCGCCGGCGGGCTGGTGGTCTACCGCGCGGCGCGCGGCGACGTCACCTGGGGCTTCCTCCTGGCCTACGGCGCGGTGCTCTTCGGGCGCGCCGCCTGGCTGGGAGACCCGTGGCCGATTCCCCTGCACGCCCTCGACAACGGCGCGCTTCTCATCTTCGCCTTCTTCATGATCTCCGACCCCAAGACGACCCCGGACTCGCGCGCCGGCCGCCTGGTCTACGCGGCCGTGGTCGCCCTGGCCGCCGGCGGGGTGCACTTCGTTCTCTTCCGCCCCAACGGCTTCATCTGGGCGCTGGCGGCGTGCGCGCCGCTGGTGCCGCTGACGGACCATCTCCTCCCGGGCGCGCGGTACCGGTGGCCGGGCGGCTCCATCGCCCGCTCGAAGGCCGCGCCCGCCCGACCTCTTCCCAAGGAGGAACCCGATCATGCGCTCTCGCCGATCTAGATCCGCCACCTTCCGCCGGCTGCGGGCGGCGGCGCTGGCCGTCGCGCTGGCCACCACGGCCGCGGGTCCGGCGCTGGCCTTCTGCGGCTTCTACGTCGCCAAGGCCGACACCAGGCTCTTCAACCGCGCCTCCCAGGTGGTCATCGTCCGCCACGACGACAGGACCGTGCTCACCATGGCCAACGACTTTCAGGGCGATCCGGACGAGTTCGCCGTGGTGGTGCCGGTGCCCACATTTCTGGAGCGCGACCAGATCCACGTGGCGGACCAGGCCCTGATCGACCACCTGGACGCCTACACGGCGCCGCGCCTGGTGGAGTACTTCGACCCCGATCCCTGCGCGCTCCCCAAGCGCTCCCTTCTCGAGCGCCTGGGCGCGGCGCAGGAGAGCCCCAACAGCGACGCCCGGGGGGCCGCCAGCCTCGGAGTCACCGTCGAGGCCAAGTACACGGTCGGCGAGTACGACATCCTGATCCTCTCCGCGGAGGAGAGCCGCGGTCTCGAGACCTGGCTGCGCCGCAACGGCTACCGCATCCCCCCGGCGCGGACCGCGTGCTCGGCAGCTACCTGCGCCAGGGCATGCGCTTCTTCGTCGCGCGGGTGAACCTCGAAGAGCGCGACCGCCTAGGCTTCGCGAACCTGCGCCCGCTCCAGGTGGCGTACGAGAGCCCCAAGTTCATGCTGCCCATCCGGCTGGGGACCGTAAACGCGGACGGGCCCCAGGAGCTCTTCGTCTACACCCTCACCCGCAAGGGCCGGGTGGAGACCACCAACTACCGCACGGTGCGGCTGCCCACGGGCATGGACCTGCCCGGTTTCGTGAAGTCCGACTTCGGCGACTTCTACCGCGACCTCTTCACCACCCAGGTGGAGAAGGAGGGCATGCGGGCGGTGTTCCTCGAGTATGCCTGGGACATGAGCTGGTGCGACCCCTGCGCGGCCGACCCCCTCTCCGCCGCCCAGCTTCGCGAGCTCGGGGTCTTCTGGCTCGGCGACGCCTCCGAGCGGGGTCCGGCGCGCGACGTCTTCGTCACCCGTCTCCACCTGCGCTACGACGCCGAGCGCTTCCCCGACGACCTGCGCTTCCACGAGACCGCCGACCGCACGAACTTCCAGGGCAGGTACGTCCTGCGTCATCCTTGGGAGGGCGTCTCGGAGTGCCCCCGCTCGGCGGAGTACCGCCGCGAGCTCGGCCGTCGCTTCGAGCGCGAGGCGCAGATGCTGGCCAGCCTGACCGGCTGGGAGATCGGCGAGATCCGCCGCAGGATGCGGCTCGCGGGCCGGCTCCCGGCGGAGGAGGGGGACCCGTGGTGGAAGCGGATCTGGGGCGGGCGCTAGAGGGAGTGCCGCGCGCCCTCTCGAAGGGCCGCCATGGCGAGGACTCCCAGGCCCCTGAGACCCGAGGCCGCCGTCAGCCCTCTTCCTCGATCCTCCAGAGCGTCAGGAAGCGCTCGTCCTTCACCAGCACCGAGCTGCCCACCAGCGCCGGGTAGGCCCAGGTGGGCGAGTCGGCGACGGCGTAGCTGGCGACGGTCTCGAGCGCCGCGCCGCGCTTCGCGAGGACGACCAGCGAGCCGTCGTCCTTGAGGGCCAGGAGGTGGTCGCCGGCCAGGACCACGGCGGCGGACTCGCCCTGGCGGCCCTCGCCGGCCCAGAGGGTCTCGCCGGTGGCGGCGTCCAGGGTGGCGAACTGACCCTTCTTCGACAGAAAGAAGCCGTAGAGGCGGTCGCCGTCGAGCACGGGGGTGGTGAGCCACTGGGTGAGCTCGGCGTTCTCCCAAGCCGGCTCGGCGGACCAGGAGTCGCCCTGCCGGGAGATCCGGAGCGCGAAGGTCGGGCCGCGATAGCGGGAGAGGATCACCAGGTCGTCCTTGAGGACGGGAGTCGCCTGGTGTGCGTCGTTCTCGATCTCGAAGCTCCACAGCAGCCGACCCGTGGCCAGCTCCAGCCCCACCACCGCGGTGCGGGTCATGGTGACGACCTGGGGCTCGCCGTGAAGCGTCGCCGCCACCGGGGAGGAGTAGGCGACGGTCGGACCGCTCCATCGCCACCGCTCCTCGCCGGTGCTGTGGTCGAAGGCGATCACCAGGCCCTCGGTGAGGTTCCCCACGTGCACGACGCCGAGGTCGCCGCTCACCAGGGGCGAGGCGGCGGCGCCGTAGTAGTTGCCGCCGCCGCCCCGGGCGGAGGTCTCGAGACCCTCGGGGTTGAGACCCATGCCGCACGAGGGGCAGTTGCCCGGCTCGTCGAAGGCGTGGCCGTCGTGGTCGCACCCGCAGGGGCGGCAGTAGTACTTGACCTCGGCGGGCAGCTCGACGGGAAGGTAGTGGCGCCGCCAGAGCGGCCGCCCGTCCGCGGCCGCGAAGGCGGAGAGCACCCGGTCCACCCCCAGGGTGAGGAGCCGGTCGCCGTGGACCACGGGGGTGGCGAAGGGACCCTTGCCCTGCGACACCGGGTAGAGACGCGGCCGGATGGCGCCGCCGTTGGCGAAGAAGCGCGAGAGGTAGCTCCGACGCCAGACCAGGGAGCCGTCCTCCAGGTCGAAGCCGCGGACCAGCTCCTCGTCCCCGGCGCGGGTCAGAAGAAAGACGCGTCCGCCGGCGACCACGGGCGAGGACAGGCCTGCCCCCACCTCGACCCGCCAGACCCGGGTCAGCTCGGCGGGCCAGGCTGCCGGGGCGTCGAGGCCGGCGTGCCGGGCGGCGCGGCGGGGTCCCCGCCACTCGGGCCACCCGTCGGAGCGGGCCGCCGGCGCGGCGGCGAAGAGCGTCGCCGCCAGCATCGACAGAACGATGACCACGACGCGCCGCTCTCCGTGACCGGGCATGGCGCTCCATCCTACTGTGAGCGACGGTCCCCGGCCGGACCCGCGGGCGGGACGCGCAGGGTGGCGAGCCTCGGCTTCGACAGCGCAGAATCGCCCCGACCAAGGAGGGATGCATGAGCCCCGCCCGCCGCACCGCCCTGCCCGCCATCGCGCTGCTCCTGCTGATCGGGATGCCGCCGAGTGCTCCGGCCCGCCCCGGCCCCGAGGCTTCGGCGTCGCCCTGCGCTGCGGAGCCCGCCCGCCGGGTCGTGCTGGAGGACGACTCGTGGCGGATGGTGGAGATCACCTATCCGCCCGGCAGCGAGAGCGGCGTCCACGAGCACCCCTGGCCGCGGACGGTCTACGTGCTCGAGGGCGGGACGCTGGAGCTGATCGGCGAGGATGGAGCGGTTCGCACCGTGGCGGTGAGCGCGGGCGACGCCCAGGCGCGAGGGCCGGAGAGGCACCGGGTCCGTAACCCGGGGGAGACGGCGGTACGGGTGCTGGAGACGGAGTGGAAGCGGGGTGGCCCCGCGGGGTAGGGGCGCGTTGGGACCGGTGGCGCCCGAGACCGCCGCGGCGGCGGTTCGGTCTAGACTGTGATCGCGGCGTCGGCGGCCAGCCGGTCCGTGAGAACGACGAGGGAGGACGAGCATGCCCAAGTACGTGATCGAGAGAGAGATCGGGGGAGCCGGGAGCCTGTCCCCGGAGGAGCTGCAGGCGATCTCGCAGAAGTCCTGCGGCGTGCTTCGCGGGATGGGGCCCCAGATCCAGTGGGTCCACAGCTACGTCACCGACGACAAGATCTACTGCGTCTACGTGGCGCCCGACGAGGCGTCCGTGCGCGAGCACGCCCGGCAGGGCGGCTTCCCGGCCGACGCGGTGTCGAGGGTGCGCTCGGTGATCGATCCGACCACGGCCGAGTAGAGCCCCCGGCCGCTTCGGTTGGATCGGCGGCTGCCCGGGCGGGCGGTCCCCGAGGCGGATGCGCCCGCTCCTCACGCGCTTCAGCGCGTCTCGCCGCCGTCGCTTCCCGCTGCCTCCAGCCCCACCGCCTCCGGGCGGGCGAGCGGCTCGCTGGGGCGGGGTGCGAGCCGGCCGGCCAATCCGCGGCGGCGCTCCGCGTCCGCCTCCAGCTCCTCCTCGGCCAGTGGATCGGCCCCCAGGTCGAACACCTCGAGGCGGGAGATCGTCGGGCCGCGGACCTTGAAGGAGAGACAGCGGGCGTCCGGGTCCTCCGGGACCTCGCAGTCGGCGGCAGCGAGGGTGATGCGGCGGCGTCCAGGTCCGGTGGCCGGCGGGAGGGGGGCGCGGATCCACCGGGCCGGGACCTCGTACCGGCCGGCCGGGGCACCGGCCACCGCGACCTCCACCGTCCGCGGGGTGCGGTACGAGACGATCTGGATCTCCGTGTCGTGCTCGTCCACGTCGAAGACGGCGACGCGACGGATCCAGGTGCCGTCGGCCTCGGGGACCCAGCTCGTCTCGACCGCCATCGTCGGGCCGTTCTCGCCGCCCACCACGACGCCGCGCTGGATCCGCATCTCGTCGCCCGCCTCGACACGGGCCCAGCCGCCTCCCGCCCCCCCGGCGTCGGGCGCCCCGGTCCGGCCGCGGGCGGTCCCGGCCTCCCCTCCCAGCAGAGGGGTGAGGTCCACTCCCGAGGTCGGGGCGGCGGGGCGGAGAGCGGCGATCCGCGCCAGGGTCGCGGCGACATCCGTCGTCTGTACGACTCTCTCGATCCGCTGCCCGGGCTCGACCGCCGGGTGGAGGACGATCAGCGGCACCCGGCTCGTCTCCGGGTAGAGCTGGCCGTGGCCGAGCCGGCCGTGCTCACCCAGCTCGTAGCCGTGGGCGGCGGTCAGCACCACCGTGGTCTCGGCCAAGAGCCCCTGGGCCTCGAGGTGCTCGAAGAGCGCGCCCACCAGCTCGGCCACCCGCCGGAGTCGCTCGTCGTACCACCGGTGGGCTGTCTCCGGGTCCGCCGGCTCGCCCTCGCCGCCCGCCATCTGGAGCTGCAGGTAGGCGAAGAACGGGCCGTTCGCGGCCGGGCCGGCCAGGAAGCCCAGGAGGCCGTCGATCGCCTCCTCGGCCTGCGTCTCCGGAGAGACGCTTCCGTCCCCCGGCTCGGCCAGGCCGCCGTACCGGCCGAAGCCGCGGTCGCCGCCCCACCTGGGCGAGAGCCAGGTCGAGGTGGTGAAGGCGGCCGTCAGGTGGCCGTTGGCGGCGAAGCGCTCGGGCAGGGTGGGCAGGTGGCGGGAGAGACGCAGGCCCGGCGGGTAGACCCCGTGCTCGGCCGGACTCAGGCCGCTCAGGAGCGTGGTGGCGGCGGTCAGGGTCTCCGGGTGCGGGGTGAAGGCGTTCAGGAAGACCGCGCCCCTCTCGGCCAGACGGTCGAGCTCGGGGGCCGCGTCCGAGGCCGGACGGGCGGAGACGCTTCCCTCGGGGGACGGCGCCCGCCAGGCCGCCAGCCGGTCGGCGCGCAGCCCGTCGATGGACAGGAGGAGGTAGCCGCGGGTGGGAGCCAGGCCGTCGCGCGGGACGTCGCCCGGCGCGCAGCCGACGAAGATGGCGAGAAGCGCCGACACGACGAGGGTCGCCGCGCGGCAGCGACCGCGCCACGCCGACGGTCCGAGGGGACTCATCGGGCGCCCCCGACCTCCCCCGTCAGCGACCCGTCTCGCGGCCCGGGGCTCGGCCGGCGCCGCCGGGCCGCAGCGGCCGTCGGCCCACCATCGCCATCGCCCTGGACCCATCCCGGCCACCGTCAGTAGAGCGCCGGGAGCACGTCGATCGGGATCTCCCGGGTCTCCCCACCCCGCTGCGACAGCCAGCCGATCTGGTCGCGCCAGGCGTCCAGAACCAGGACGTAGCTGCCGGGCTGCTCCGGCGCCGCCAGGGACACCCTCGCCCGCGCCGACGCCCCCGGCGGCAGGTCGCGGCCCAGCGAGCTGCGCAGACCCTCGGCCTGCATGGTGACGCCGTTGGCCGCCCGCCACCGGTACGACACCCGCACCGGCAGCTTTCTGCGGAAGTGCCACTCCCTCGCGCCCCGATTCTCGATCTCGGCCAGGAACTGGAGCTCGTCGCCCGCCCGCACCTGGTGCGGGAAGCGCACCCGCCCCCCGCCCACCCGGGACCCGGGCCGCGCCCTCACCTCGCCGTCGAAGCCCAGGAAGACGATCTGCGCGCCCAGATAGAACTGCGGCTGGACCACCTCGCCGCCCGGATGCCGGGGGTTGCGCCCCGTGGCCGTGGTGACGTCGAGCAGGTAGGTGGCGTAGCGCACGTCGTAGCGCGACCACCGCTTGGCCGGCCGCGCCGGCAGCTCCACTACCCGTCGGCGGTCCTCCTCGGTGGGCCCGTCGAGGACCAGGCGCTCCGTCGCTCCCCCCAGATCCAGCTCCACCACGTTGTCGGGGGCGAAGCTCGACACCTCCAGGGTGAGGCTCTCGAACGGCGCCTGGGTGGTGATCCAGATCCTGGTGGTCGCGGCCCCCCGCACCCAGACCGCCCGCTCGGCGGCGTCGGCCACGCGGAAGAGGTCCCTGCGGCCGCTGATCGACGCCCCCAGGGTGCCGAAGCCGTCGTAGCCGGGGATCGACTCGACCAGGGTCAGCTCGCGCGGGAAGAGGTCGAAGACGGCGCCCCGCACGTGCGACTGCAGCGTGGGCTCGGGCACCGGAGCGCCGTACGGGGTGAAGAGCAGCGGGCCCAGGAAGAGGCCGGCCAGCACCGAGCCGGGCACCACGATCCAGTCCGGCCTGACCACCGTCACCAGGAAGAGCAGCGCCGGATAGGCGTTCACGAAGTACCGGTTGCCCACGAAGCCGGAGCCGCCGTGCCAGTTGTAGTGAATCCAGATGACGAAGAAGAGGGCCACGATGGCCAGGGACGCGAGGGTCAGCCAGCGGTCCGGCGAGCCGCGCCCGTGGAGGAGGAAGAGCAGCGCCGCGGCCACGCCGAAGGGCATGTAGAGGAGGAGCCCGGTGTGCTTGCCGAAGAAGAAGTAGACGAGGTTCTCCTTGAGCATGGGCGGGAAGAGCTCGGGCACCCGGGCCAGCCAGTCGTAGCTGGCGAACTCCTGGCCCTTCTGGGCCACCGTGCGCCGGTTGAGCTCCGCCATGAGCTCGAAGGTCTCCTCGACCCCTGCCGGGTCGTCTACCTTGATTCCGGCGCGAGCCGCTCCCAG
>JAWWBN010000003.1:0-44697 GCA_033720955.1 Thermoanaerobaculia bacterium
GGCACCACCGGCCGCCGGGTCGTCGAGGAGGCTCGCCGGCTGGGTCTGCCCATCCGGCTGGGCGGCCGCAGCCGCTCTTCGCTCGAAGAGCTCGCCCGGACCTTCGACGCCGAGATCCGGGTCGCCGAGCTCGACGACCCCGATGCCCTCGACGACGCCCTCGAGGGCGCCGCGGCGGTCCTCCACTGCGTGGGGCCCTTCTTCAAGACGGCCAGGCCGGTCATCGAGGCCTGTCTCCGCCAGGGGGTCCACTACCTCGACATCGACGGCGAGCTCGACACCCTGGAGAGGACCCTGGCGCTGGGGCCGCAGGCCGAGGCGGCGAAGATCGCCATCGTGCCCGGAGTCGGCTGGGACGTGGTTCCCACCGACTGCCTCGCCGCCCGTCTGTCGCGGGCGATGCCCGACGCCACCCATCTCGAGCTCGGCTTCGCGCGCGACGACTGGGTCTTCAGCGCCGGCTCCTTCAAGACCGCGGTGGAGCTCCTGCCGCGGCGCGGGGCGGTGCGCCGGAACGGCGAGATCGTCACCACTCCCATCGCCGACGAGCTCTGCCGCATCGACCTGGGCGACGAGGTCAAGTGGGCCATGACCCTGCCCTGGGGCGACGTCTCGACGGCCTACCACACCACCGGCATCCCCAACGTGAAGGTCTTCTACTGCGCACCGGTGATCCGCTACTTCATCCTCCGCTCGCTCGACCCCTGGCTGCCGTTCTACGCCGCTCCCGGGGTGCGCGAGCTGACCCGGGCGTGGGCCGATCTCGTCGCCCCCTCCCGCGATCTCCAGGAGCGGCCCGACTCGCGTACCCGGCTCTGGGGCAGCGTCCGCAACGCCGCCGGCCGGAGCCTCGTCGGCTTCGGGGAGACTCCCAGCATCTACGCCACCACGGCGACGGCGGCGGTGGAGAGCGCCCGTCGCCTGCTCGAGGAGGGCGTGGCGCCTGGCGCCTGGACCCCCTCCCGGGCCTTCGGGCCCGACCTCGCCGAGGCCCTTCCCGGGGTGACCATGGGGCCGATCGTGCCCGGCACCGTCCCGCGCGTCGGATAGACGCGGGAGAGACGCGGCCCGCAGCCCGGCGACCCGGGCGGCGGCCGCGGTGCTAAGATGCGGTCACTCGACGTCGAGTCCGGGCCGGAGGAGAGGCGGTCGCCGCCTTCCGGGGGCCGAGCGACCGGAGTCGGGTCGCCAAGCGGGGAGCGACAGATGAAAGAAGACGAGAAGGGGCGCGCCGAGGCGCCTCGAGAGCGACCCCTCCTCCGGGAGGACCCTCTTCGGGAAGGACCCATCCGGAGCTGGTGGAACCTGCTCCGCGGCCCTCAGCAGCCGCCACGGCCGGCGGCCGGGTCCCGGGGCGCCGGCAACGGCGACGGCGGCGCGGGGGCGGAGAGCTTCAGCGACGCGGTGGACCGGGGCGTTCGCCTGGGCTACGAGGTGATCGACGACCAGATCCGCCAGGGCCAGAGGGTGGCGGAAGAGCTCAACGCCCGCAACTACGGCGTGCAGTCCATGAATCGCGACATGCAGGAGATCGTCACCCGGTCGGCGCGCTACTACATGGACATGGCCTCCCTCTTCATGGACTTCATGACCCGTCTCCCCTCCGCTCTCGGCACCCCGCCGGGAGCCGGCATGCCGGGCGGCGCCGGGGAGTCGCCGGCGAACGGCGGCTGGGGAGCGGCCGCGGCCGCGGCCGCACCGTGGCTGCCGGCGCAGGACCCGGCGACGCCGCCGGCATCGCCCCAGGCGAAAGAGCCGCAGACCCCCCGCACCCCGGTCGATCTCCGGGTGGTCGCCAAGCGTCCGGTGACCGTCCGCCTGGACCTCGACCCGGTGGACCCGGCCGCCCGCCTCACCCTCCCCACGCTGATCTGCGCCGACCCGGAGAGCCCGCCCATCACCGGCATCCGCTTCGAGCCGGCGGACGGCGAGAGCGCGGCCGCCTTCAGCGTCGAGGTGCCCGACGAGCAGCCGCCCGGGGTCTACTCGGGAGTGGTCTTCGAGGCCGGGAGCGGCGAGAAGTGCGGCACCCTGACGCTGCGTCTCGAGTGACGGAGGGGGCGTCGTGACGGGCGCGGCGGGAGGCCTGGTCGAGAAGATGACCCGGGAGTACGGCGGCGTCGTCCGCGACGCCCTCACCGGCTACCTCCCCTCCTGGGAGCCCCGGCGTCATCTCTACGACCTGGTGGCGGACTACCCGCACCGCGGCGGCAAGATGATGCGTCCCAGCCTGTGCATCGCGACGGCGCGCGCCTTCGGCGCCCGCACCGATCAGGCGGTCTGCTCGGCGGTCGCCATCGAGCTCTTTCACAACGCCCTGCTGATCCACGACGACATCGAGGACGGCAGCGAGGAGCGGCGGGGCCAGCCGGCCCTCCACGTGCTTCACGGGGTGCCCATGGCGATCAACGTGGGCGACAGCCTCGGGCTGATGAGCCTGCGGCCGCTGCTCGACAACCGCATCGCCATCGGCCCGCGCCTGGCCATGCGGGTCCTCGAGGAGACCGAGCGGATGGCGCGCGAGTCGGCCGAGGGGCAGGCGATCGAGCTCGGCTGGCGGCGCGACAACGTCTGCAACCTGGACGACGACGACTACCTGCTGATGATCCTCAAGAAGACCTGCTGGCTGGCGGCCATCCACCCGGCTCGCGTCGGGGCGCTGATCGCCACCCGCGACGGGCTCGACCTGGAGCCCTTCCGCGCTTCGGTTTCTTCCTGGGAGCGGCCTTCCAGATCCAGGACGACCTCCTCAACCTCGAGTCCGACCCCAAGCTCTACGGCAAGGAGCCCGCCGGCGATCTCTGGGAAGGCAAGCGGACCCTGATGGTCATCCGGCTGCTGCGCGTGGCCGAGCCCGGCGAGCGGCGGCGGATCGAGCGGATCCTCGCCCAGCCGCGCCGCGAGCGCACCACCGGTGAGGTGCGGTGGATGCGGCGGCTGATCGACCGCTACGAGTGCATGGGGTACGCCCGCCAGGTCGCCCTCGGGATGGCCGGCGCGGCGCTCCACGAGTTCTCGCTGCTCTTCTCCGGACTCCCCGACAGCCCCGACAAGCAGTTCATCGAGGCCCTGGTCACCTGGGTGTTCGAGCGGGACCACTGAAGTCGGCGAAGCGACTCATGGCGGAGCGGGAGAGGCCCATCGAGGTGGCGGTGATCGGCGGCGGCTGCGCCGGGATGGCCGCCGCGTTCGAGCTGACGCGACCGGAGCACGGGGGACGGTACCACGTCACGGTCTACCAGCAGGGCTGGCGGCTGGGGGGCAAGGGCGCCTCGGGGAGGGGGCCGGCCGATCGCATCGAGGAGCACGGGCTGCACCTCTGGCTCGGTTACTACGAGAACGCCTTCCGGCTCATGCGGGAGTGCTACGCCGAGCTCGACCGGGACCCCGAGAGCTGCCCCGTCGCCACCTGGCGCGACGCCTTCTTCCCCGACGCCCACGTCGCCCTGGCCGACCAGCGGTCGGACGGCTCGTGGATCAACTGGGCCGCCTTCTTCCCCCCCTCCGCCGGTGAGCCGGGGGACCCGCTGGACCAGCAGAACCCCTACAGCGTCCAGGGCTACCTGACCCGCACCGCGGAGCTGGTCGTGGAGCTCCTGCGCTCCATCCAGGTCCGTCAGGGGGCGGCCCGCGAGCGCGACCCCGATCCCGCCGAGAGCGCTTCGGCACCCACCCTGGAGAGCCTGGTGGACTCGGTCTTCCGGGTCGTCGGCCTCGGACAGCTCGCCACCCTGACGGCGGTGCGCGAGGCGGCCGGGCTGCTGGCGGCCATCGTGCACCAGCTACCCCTCTTCCCCAAGAACCTGGCGCTGCGGCTCCTCGACGCCGTGGCCTCGAACACCCACCGGCTCCTGGGCGACCTGCTGAGCCGCGACGACGAGCTGCGGCGTCTGTGGGCCGTCCTCGACATGCTCCTGGCGTGCATCCGCGGCTCGATCCGCTTCGGCCTGACCACCGATCCGCGCGGCTTCGACGCCATCGACGACTACGAGCTGCTCGACTGGCTGCGGCTCAACGGCGCCTCGGAGATGGCGCTCGAGTCCAACTTCGTTCGCGGCCTCTACGACCTCGGCTTCGCCTACGAGAACGGCGACACCTCCCGGCCGGCGATGGCCGCCGGCGTCGGCCTCCGGGGAACGGTGCGGATGTTCTTCACCTATCGCGGCGCCCTCTTCTGGAAGATGCGCGCCGGCATGGGTGACGTGGTCTTCGCCCCCTTCTACGAGGTGCTGCGCCGCCGCGGCGTCACCTTCCGGTATTTCCACCGCCTGGAGCGGATGCGGCTCGCCGACCCGGGGAGCGTGGGTCCGGGCGAGCGCCGGCACGTCGAGGCGCTGGAGCTCGACGTCCAGGCCGAGATCGCCGGCGGCGGCGAGTACGAGCCGCTGGTGGACGTGCGCGGCCTGCCCTGCTGGCCGGCCCGGCCGGACTACGGGCAGCTCGTGGACGGCGAGCGGCTGGAGAGCGAGGGGGTGGCCTTCGAGTCGTTCTGGGACCGCCGCAGGGTCGGCACCCGGACCCTCAGAGTGGGCGAGGACTTCGACCTGGTGGTGCTGGCGGTGGGCGGCGCGGCGGTTCCGCACGTCGCCGGCGAGCTGATCGAGGCCAACGAGAAGTGGCGCAGGATGGCCGAGCACATGACCACGACGGCGACCCAGGCCTTCCAGCTCTGGATGAGCGCCGAGATGAAGGAGCTGGGCTGGGACCGGCCCCCCGTCAACCTCTCCGGTTTCGTGGAGCCGTTCGACACCTGGGCCGACATGCGGCAGCTCATCCCCGAGGAGAGCTGGGAGGGCTCGGTGAAGTCGATCTCCTACTTCTGCAGCTCTCTGCGCACGGAGGGGGCGCGCCGGCCCGGTCGGCGAGCCCCTATCCCGCCGAGATGCGGGAGCGGGTCCGCCGCAACGCCATCCGCTTCCTGAACCGGGACGTGGTCCAGATCTGGCCCCGGGCGGCGGAGGACGGCCTCTTCCGCTGGGAGGTGCTGGTGGCCGGGGACGGCCGCGCCCCCGAGGCGGCCGACGAGTCGGCCTTCGACAGCCAGTTCTGGACCGCCAACGTCAACCCGACCGACCGCTACGTGCTCTCCGCCCCGGGCACCGTCAAGCACCGTCTCTCGCCCCTCGACAACTCGTTCGGCAACCTGACGGTGGCCGGCGACTGGACCCACTGCGGCCACAACATGGGCTGCGTCGAGTCGGCGGTCATCTCCGGCCGGGTGGCGGCCCACGCCATCAGCGGGTCGCCGGCCCTCGAGTCGATCATCGGCTACGACCACCCCTGAGACCCGAAGAGCGAATGTCGTCCGATCGCCCCGGCAGGTTCCGCGACGACCCGACGGCCGGGCTCCTCTGGCCCGCGCTCTCGGCCCAGGACCGGGCGCGGCGCTACTACGACCTCTACGCGGAGATGCTCGGCGTCCTCTCCGGGGGGAGCGGCCTGCGCAATCTCGGCTACCGCGCCGGCTCCGAGCGGTTCGACGAGGCGCAGGCCGAGCTCTGCCGCCGCACCGTGGCCTCCCTGGGAGAGGGCCGCTGGCTCGACGTCGGCTGCGGCGAGGGCGGCGCCGCTTGTCTGCTGGCGGCCGAGCGGCCGGAGGTGGAAATCACCGGTCTCGACCTGCACCCCGAGTCGATCGAGGCCGCCCGCCGCCGCGCGGCCGCCGCGGGGCTCGAGGCCCGGGTACGCTTCGAGCGCGGCGACGCCTGCCGGATGCCCTTCTCCGGCGACGGGCTCTTCGACGGGCTGTACGCGCTCGAGACCGCCTGCCACTACCCGGACAAGAGCGCCTTCGCCTCCGAGGCCCGGCGGGTCCTCAAGCCGGGCGGCCGCTTCGCCCTGGCGGACTTCGTGATGAGCGAGCGCGGCACCGCCCTGCCCCAGAGGCTCGTCATCCGCTTCGTGCACCAGGGCATCGGCATGCCGTGGATGCACACCGCGACCGAATGGCGTGGTCTTCTCGAGCGGGCGGGCTTCCAGGGGGTGCGAGCCGCGGACATCACGCCGCAGACCTCCGCCTGCTGGGACCTCTGGGCCCGCCGTCACCACGAGGTGCGCGAGGAGCTGGAGCGCCGCTACCCGCCCGCCCTGGTGGCGGCGGTGCGGGCGAACGTCGACGCGCTGGCCGCCGGAGCCGATGCCGGGCAGCTCCGCTACGCCCTGATCACGGCGCGCGCCTAGCCGCGGCTAGGCCCCGCCGGCGGCGTCCGCGAGGAGCTTCCGGGCGTCTCTCAGGTCCCGGCCGCTCTTGCCCGGATAGGAGGCCAGGATCGGCTCCACCAGCCCCGGGACCTCGTCGCCCCGTCCGCCCTCCAGCAGCAGACGCCCCAGCCCGACCGACGCCCGGAGCTCGAAGAGCCGTGCGCCCTGCCGGCCGGCCAGCTCGATCGCCGCGCGGTAGCACCTCTCCACGGCGCGGGGATCGCCGCCCGACTGGGCCAGGAGATCCCCCTCGTGACGCAGCATCTCGGCCTCGTAGTAGTGGTCCCCCGTCTCCTCCGAGATGCGACGTGCGGTGGCCAGCGCCTCGAGCCCCTCCACCGTCCTGCCGAGCAGCTTGCAGGCGACCACCACCTGCAGGTAGTGCGAGCCGTGCCCGGGCATCTTGGGGCTCACCAGCCCGTCCTTGAGCTCCAGGGACTGATAGATGTCCGCGAAGCCGTCGGGCTCCCCGGACCGCAGGATGGAGACCAGGCCCCTCCAGCTCAGGCTGTAGACCAGGTAGAACGGAAAACCGTGTTCCTGGCAGATCTCGAGGGAGCGCCCGGCCAGCCGCTCCAGCTCCTCCAGGTCGCGGCCCGCCTCCCAGCCGATGGCGCAGCCGATGCAGAGGGTCTCCGCCAGGGCGTAGGTGTCCTCCAACTGCTCGACCTGCTCCAGGGTCTTCTCGTACTCCGACCAGCCCCTGTCGGCCTCGCCGCGGATCTGGAGCGCCCAGCACCACATGTTGCGTCCGGCCAGGAGCGGGTCGGAGCCGTAGGCCATCATGCGCCCGGCGTGGCCTCCGATCTCGAACACCTCGGCCGGGGCCGAGAGCAGCTTCACCGCCTCCGCGAACCGGCCCTCGTAGAAGGCGATGGTGCCCTGCATCGACCCCGCCACCGCACCCTGCACCGGATCCCCCGTCTTCTCCGCCAGCTCCCGGGCCCGTTGGCCGAGCTCGGTGCGCTTCTCCAGGTTCCCCAGAATGAAGTGGACGCCGTAGAGCAGGCTGAGGACCACCCCCTTGAGCTGATCGTCGCCCAGCTCGTCCGACAGCTCGTGCATGCGGTTGAAGTTGGCCACCGACGAGTCCGAGCCGAAGCCCTCGGTCGCCACCAGACCGCCCGCCAGCAGCGACCGGAGCTGGAGCTCGCGCTGCCGCCTCCCCACCGACTCCGGCAGCGACTCGAGCAGGGAGAGACCCTTGAACAGATGCGAGTTGGCCTCGGTGAAGGCCGACAGGCTGACGCTCGCCTCCCCGGCCAGGGCCCGGTAGTGGCTGGCCTTCTCGGGGTCCGAAGCCAGCTCGTAGTGCTCCGCTAGCTGGACGGCGATCTCCTCCGGCCGATCGCCGTGGAGGGACTCCAGGGTGGACGCGACCTCCTCGTGCAGGTAGGAGCGCTCCACCTCGTCCAACTGCTCGTAGAGATACTTCTGGAAGAGGGCGTGGCGGAAGCGGTAGATCGACACCCGCTTGCCGTCGATCCGCCGGACGCCCTGCGCCTTGACGAGCCGGTACCGCTTGTCGAGCTCCGAGCTGAGCATCTTGACGGTGACCCGGGGCGGCGTCTCCCGGATGGCGGCGATGACCTCGGCGGTGAACTCCTCGCCCTCCACGCTGGCCAGATCGAGCAACTCCCGGGCCTCCCCCGGGACACTGTCGATCCGCTCCCGCACGACGCCCTCGGTGCGCTCCGGCAGCACGCTCCAGTCGAGGGTCTCCGACTCCAGCCAGAATCCCTCGTCGTCCTGGACCACCATCCCCCTCTCGCGCATGCTGCGCAGGAGCTCGATGGTGAACAGGGCGTGCCCCTGGGTGCGCTCGAACAGGGCGTCGCGGAAGCGGTCGCCGAACCGGTTGGGCTGGGTGTCCACGTAGGCGTCGAGAAAGCGCCGTCCCTCGGCCTGGTCGAGCTTGATCTCGATCTCCCCGAGGTCGCGTCGCAGCTCGTTCAGAACCGGCTCCAACGGATGGCGGTCGCCGTTCCTGCCGATAGGGATCTCGGCGGAGCGGTAGGTGCCGACGACCAGGACCGGGGCGCCCGCGATCCGCCGTCCGAGATGCAGGAGGAGCCCGGCGGAGCCGCTGTCCAGCCAGTGCAGGTCCTCGAGGACGAGGACCAGGGGCCGCTGCGCCGCCAGGGTGACCAGCACGCGGCTGTAGCGGTCCACCAACTGATCCTCCCTCAACTTGGCGCCCTGGGGCGCCGCCTCGCCCGGCATCATGGAGACGAGTCGCGACAGCCACTCCGGCTGCCCCTGGACGCACTCCCGGGCGCGGCTCTGGAGCGGTCCGGCCGGGATCAGCGTCTCGATCAGCTCGGGACCCTGCTCCACGAGGGCCGCGATCGCGTCCGGGGCCAGCTCCCAGAGCGCCCGTCCGTGGCTCCGCCGGAGCACGCCGACCTGAGTGGTGGTCTGGATGTCCCCCGTGAGCAGCTCGAGGATCTGGCGGAAGGGGTGATAGGGATCGCCGGCGCCGGTCAGCGCGTCGCAGCGCCCCGCCGCGACGACCACCGCCTCCTCGCGCTCCAGGGTCCGCGCGGCGAACTCGGCCGCCAGGGTCGTCTTGCCGCTCCCCGGCTCGCCGCTCACGAAGAGCACCCGGCCCCGGGAGGCGAGGGCCGAGGCCAGGCCCTCCTCGAGCTGCGCGAGCTCCCGGTCCCGGCTGACGAAGACGACCTCCGCGGCCACCTCCTCCGCCTCCTCGTCGAGGATGGCGGCCAGCTCCGAGCTGATCGAGGCGGCGGTCGGGGGCGCCGGCGCCGCCCCGCCCCGCAGCATGGCCAGCACCTCGGCGACGTCCTGGAACCTGTCGCTCGGGGACTTGGCGAGACATCGGGTGATGACGTAGGTCAGCCGGTCGGGCAGGTCGGGATCGAGGGTGCGAGGATCGGGGACCGGCTCGGCGCGGTGCTTCATGGCCACCGTGATCGCCGAGTCGCCCTCGAAGGGAGGCTGCCCGAGGGCCATGCGATAGAGGGTCGCGCCCAGCGAGTAGATGTCCGACCGGGCGTCCACCTCCCGCCCCAGGACCTGCTCCGGAGACATGTAGTGAGGGGTTCCGATCATCGAGCCGTCGCCGGTGATCCCGGCGGTGGCCAGCGAGTGGGCGATACCGAAGTCCAGAATATGGGGCTGGTCGTCGCGGTCGATCATGATGTTCTGGGGCTTGAGGTCGCGGTGGACCACCCCCAGCCGGTGCGCTTCGGCCAGGCCGCGGCAGACGCCTTCGGCGATCGACAGCAGCCGCTCGGTGGCCAGGCGTCCCCGGCCGCGCAGTATCTTGGACAGCTCCCGGCCCTGGATGTACTCCATGGTCAGGTAGTAGGTCCCGTCCTCCTCGCCCAGGTCGAAGACCCGACAGACGTTGCGGTGGGCGATCTTGCGCGCCAGCTTGACCTCGTTGCGGAAGCGCGCCAGAAGGCCCTCGTCGGTGGCCCGCTCCGGGGCGATCACCTTGAGCGCCACCTCCTCGCCGATCTCGCGGTCGAGGACCTGGTAGACGACGCCCATCCCCCCCTTGCCGAGCTCGCGGACCAGCTCGTAGCGGCTGAAGAGGACCTGGCGGGGCGCCTCGATGGTCTCCGGCTCCGCCACGTCGGGTCCGCCCAGCGGCTCCTGGCACGCCTGGCAGACCGACACGTCTGGCGGGTTGCGAGCCCCGCAGCGGGAACACAGCATCTCGTCCTTCCCCAGCCCGACAACCCCTTCGTCCATTGGCTGGTCCCCCGATTCTACTCTGCCGCCGCGTCGGCTCCGGGCGCTGGCGTCAGCCGGGGCGATCGCGCCCCGCAGCGCCGAAGGCCGCGCCCGCCAGACCTCTCGCCACGCGCATCTGCTTCTGATTGACCTCCCTCAGCCACTCGAGGGAGCGCTGCGGATCCCGCAGCATGGCCCGCCAGGCGGCGAGCCCGACCCCGGTCTGCTCCGCAGCACGGCGGGCCAGGTCGGCGAGGGGGCGCTCTCTGGAGAGACCCAGGATCGCCCGCCAGGTCTCGGGGCCGTAGGTGAGGGGCCGCAGGAGGTACTCCGGCCGCAGCATCTGGCTGATGGGGACGATGCCGACGTAGACGCCCCCCACCGTCTCGGCGTACCGCTCGTCGCGGTCCGCGGCCCGCAGCGAGAGGCGCAGGAACTCCATCATGAGGTCCGCCAGGTGGGTGTTGCGGGAGATGGTGACGAGGGCGTCGGCCATCAGGCTGTCCACGTCGTACCGCTGCCGCCACCGGCCCTCGTAGGCCGCCAGACGCCCCTCGCTGAAGTCCCCCGCGGCGACCGCGGCCTGGATCGTCTCGGCGGCGAGCCGGGCCGTCTCGAGGGCCATGGGGATCCCCTCGCCGGTCAGCGGGTCGGCGAAGGAGCCGGCGTCGCCGATCAGCAGGCCGCGCTCGAAGTAGTTCCGCCGGGCGCCGCCGTAGCTCTTCAGCGCCCATCCCCTGGGGGGCTCGACGCGGGGCGCGAAGCCGCGCTCGCGGCCCAGCTTCGTCACCAGATCCACCGTGCGGTCGAAGTAGTCGCGCAGACGCATCTCGCTGCGCTTGGCGGGCTCGGCGATCGTGCCGACCCCGATGTTGAAGCACCCGTCCTTCGACGGGAAGACCCAGGCCAGACCGGGAAGATACTCGCGGTCCCACGACAGGATCGCGCCGTCCAGCGGGAAGCCCTCGCCGTAGCTGCGGATGCCGATTCCGACGTAGCGGTCGTCACGCATCGCCAGACCGGCGAGCCGCGCCACCGTCGACTCCGAGCCGTCCGCGCCGACGATCAGGCGGGCCTCGAGCCGCAGCCGCTCGCCGCCCTCGAGCCGGGCGTCGATCTCCACGGCGTCGGGGCCGACCTCGAACCCCTGGATACGGCAGCCCTCCAGCGTGCCCGCGCCGGCGCTCTGCGCGCCCCGGAAGATGATCTCGTCCAGCACGCGGCGCGGCACGGCGTGGGCGTAGTCGACGCACCCCTCCACGGCGGGGAGCGCCCCGGTCATCTCCAGCACGCCGTCGAGAAACACCGTCCCCGAGCGGATCTTGTCGTAGCCCAGGGCCTCGACCCGGGAAAAGCAGCCCAGATCCTCGAGGTGACGGATGGCGCGCGGGTTCATCATCTCGCCGCACACCTTGTCGCGCGGGAAGCGCTCCTTCTCCACCAGCAAAGCGTCGAGCCCGGCGCGGGCGAGATGGATCGCCAGGGCGCTGCCGGCCGGCCCCGCGCCGACGATCACCGCATCGTAGGTCTTCACTTCGTGTGTTACTGTGTCACGCGGGCCCGCGAATTACAAAGCCGGCAGAGGGGCGCGCCGGTCCCGACGGTCGACGCAAGGGAGGACTCCCGCATGAGCGACGAAAAAGCCGCACCGAACGGGGCCAAGGGGTCGGGCAGGGACTCCTGGGCCGAGGCCGCGGCCCTCTGGAACAGGGCCTTCGACGAGCAGGTGGACGACTGGCAGCGAGCCACCGAGAAGGTCGCGCGCTGGGCCTACGGACCGGCCGAGCTGCTGCGCGACGTCCAGAACGCCTCCCTGCGCAACGTCCAGTTGGCCGTCGGCCTGAGCCGGCTGTGGGGATCGGCCTGGTTGACCGGCATGCCGGGCGGCATGGGGTCGCTGGAGGCCGAGCGCAAGGCGATCCAGGAGCAGGGCGAGAACTGCCGCCAGGCGGTGGCCAAGCGCGACGCCAAGGCCGTCGCCGCCTACTACACGGAGGACGCGATCTACGCGAACCCCGCGGGCCCCACCCTCGTGGGCCGGGCGGCGATCCAGGGGCTCTACGAAGGCATCTTCGCCATGAGCGACCTGACCATCGAGTGGCACTCCACCCAACCGGTCGCCGTGGCCGCGGGCCGCGACATGGCGTGGGAGCTGGGCGAGACGACCCTCGCCGGCAAGCCGGAGGGGGCGCCGGCGATCGACTTCCACGGCCGGTACCTGCTGGTGTGGCGCAAGGTGGACGGCGCGTGGCTCATGGCCGTGGACTTCCCCAACACCGCCCCACCGCCACCCGCGAAGTAGCGCCCCGGACGCGGTCCGCCGCTACCAGCGGTAGGCGAGGTGCGCCAGCGCCCGGCGCCCGAGGACCGAGCCCGACCACACCTCGATGTGCTCGTCGTCCAGGAGGTTGCTCACGTTGAGCCCCGCCTCCCACCGGTCGGTGAGGTCGTAGGCGGCGACCAGGTTCACCACCTCGAACGAGGGGACCACCCCGTTGACCAGGCCCTCGGTCCACCGGAAGGACTCGACGAGCCGCACGTCGAGCGACGCCCGCAGCCGGTCGTCGCCGTAGTGGACGCCCAGGTTGGCGCGGTTCTCCGGCGCGTTGAAGCCCAGCGGGGTGGCCGGCAACGGGTCGTCGAACTCGAAGTCCAGCCAGGCGTAGTTGGCGTCCAGCGACCAGTTGTCGTCGATCGCCCAATCGACGGCGATCTCGGCTCCGCGGTTGTCCAGGCTGCCGGCGTTGGCCAGGGTGATGAGGGCGAAGAGGGGCTCGCTGGGCACCGGGTTGGTGAGAAAGGGACCCAGGAAGGGAATTCCGGCCAGGGTGGCCTCGAGCAGGGCGGCCACCTCGGCCGGCAGACCGGCGGGCGCCTGGTAGGGCCCGAAGTCGGGGTTGGCGCGGCCCAGGACCGTGCCCACCAGCGGGATGCCGGTGCGCACGAAGTCGTCGATCTTGGCGTCGAAGAGGTCGATGGTGAGGAAGGCCCGGTCGCCCAGGGTCCCCCGGTAGCCGATCTCGAAGGTGCGATTCTTCTCCACCTCGAGGCCGGCGTTGCCGACGGCCACCACCGGTGTCGGCGCGGCGAAGCCGCAGGCCACCTCGAAGGGCGCGCAGAACGCCTCGAAGGGGGAGAGGTCCAGGGCCGGGATCAGAGGCACCCGGACGAACAGCTCCGGGTAGTTCGGCGTCAGGAAGGCCTCGTTGTAGCCGAAGCGCAGGGTGTGGCCGGGGGAGATCGAGTAGACGGCCGCGGCCTTGGGCGAGATCTGGGAGCTGAAGGTGTCGCCGTCGTCCCAGCGGGCGGCGACGACCAGCTTGAGACGATCGCTGGCGTCGTAGTCGAACTGGGCGTAGAGGGCGGTGAAGTCGGCGTCCACCGGTCGCTCCAGCAGCGTCTGGAAGCCCTGGGCGTTGGCGGTGTCCACCTTCTCGTTCTTATAGGAGCCGCCGGCGACGAAGCGGCCCCGGCCCGCGGCCACCTCCCACCGGGTCTGGAACTCGGCGGTCCACCGGCTGTCCTCGACGGGGCTGCGCACGCCGGCCGAGAGATTGGTCGTGACGACCTCGCGGTCGGCCCAGGTGACGAGGAAGTTCCAGTGCGCGGCGTTGAGGTCGATCCGGCCCCACGGCCACTCGGTCCGGATGCCCTCGAAGCGGCCCGCCGCCGAGGGGCCCGTGATCGCCTTCGGCTCGACGTAGCCGCCCTCGACCACCAGGCTCCTGCCGGCGCCCAGGTCGCCGTCCACCCGCAGGCTGGCGAGCCCGATCTCGTTGTCGTCGCCCGACAGGGGCACCGCCTCGAGCTGCAGACAGTCCACGGCGACCCCCGGCGGGCAGGGCTGCGAGTACTCCACGGTCTGGTTACGGGAGACGGCGAAATCCTCGTTGCGGCGATATCCGGCCAGACCTTTGAAGAACCAGCCGCCTCCCAGGTTCGTGTAGACCCCGGCGTCCGCCAGCACGGCGCCCGGGTCCCCCCCGGTGAAACGCACGAAGCCGCCCTCGCCGTCCCTGGGCGACCGCGTGATCAGGTTGAGGACGCCGTTGAAGGCGTTGGCGCCGTAGAGGGCCGAGGAGGGTCCGCGCACCAGCTCGACGCTCTGGAGGTCGTCCAGCGGCGTCGTGACGGTCGACCAGTCGTGCGACCCGACCAGCGCGTACGAGCTGTCCCGGCCGTCCACCAGCACCGCGATCCGGCGGTTCAGCAGGGTGTTGAGGCCACGGGTGTTGATCTTGAAGTCCCACACGTCGGTCTGGGTGAGCTCGAAGCCGGGCGAGGACTCGAGCAGCCGGGGAAGCTGGCCGGCGGAGGCGCGCAGGGCGATCGCCTGCGGCGTGACGGCGGTCACCGCCGCGGGAGCATCGACCACCCGCTCCACCCGCCGCGACGCTCCCCGCACCGTCAGGGTCTCGGCGTAGACGTACTCCCAGTCGACCTCCTGCCGCACGCCGGCGGTCACGCCCGCCTTGACGGTGACCGCCGCGGTGGCCGCGTTCGAGCCCAGGGTGAAGAAGAGCTCGTGGTCCCCGGCCTCGACGGCCTCGACGTGGAACCAGCCCCGGTTGTCGCTCACCGCCGCCGGCCGGCCGTCGAGGGCGACCGCGACACCGCTCACTCCGGAGCCGTCGGGGCGGACGACCTGGCCCGAGATGCGCCCCCTCTCCGCCGCTGCAGCCAGCGCAGCCGTCACCACCACCACCATGCCCCCAACGACCAGCAATCTCCGCATGCCTGCCTCCTTCCCGGTCGCAGCTCCCCGCCCGACTTGATCCCAGGTCTCTGGTATCGTAGTCGGCAATCTGAGTGGCGGGCAAGCTAGTTGGGCGGACGACCCGTTCGCCTCGTGGGAGGAAGCGTGAGCACCAAGCCGTCGTCGAGGAGGCTCCTCGGGTCCAGACAGTTCGTCGAGGCCGGGGGCTACCGGGAGCTCGACTTCAGCAATGTGAGCATGCGCACCTTCCCGCTGCGCGCCAACATCGCCCAGCTCCAGCGCTTCTGCGACGCCTATCTCAACATCGCGCCGCCGGAGATCGCCCACTTCCGGCCGGTTGCGCCGTTTGTCCTCTTCCAGGTCCTCAACTACGGCCGGATGTCGCCGGTGGCCAAGAACGTCGGCTGGGTGGCGCAGCACGAGGTCCTCTTCGGGGTGCCGGTGGTGGGCCACTGGCACTACGAGGGCGAGAGGGTGGAGGGGCTGGCCACCGTCAGCCCCTTCATCTTCGTGGACAACGACTGGTCGGTGCAGCTCGGGCGGGAGATCTACGGCTGGCCCAAGTTCCCGGCGCAGGTGGTTCCGGAGGTCAACGCCTGGCTCCGGGATCCGCGGCTCGCGCGCCGGCTGCTCAACCTCAAGACCAAGGTCTTCCCGCGCCTCTACGCCGGGATGCCGCAGTTGAACCTGCCCATCGTCGAGGTCCTCCAGTCGCCCACCGGCCTCGGACAGTGGCCACCCGACTTCAACTACCTGATGGGGCCCCTGACCCAGCTCCCCCAGGCCTTCTTCGACGGCCTGGCGGCGCTGCCCGACGTGATGCGGAGCCTCCTCGGCTTCTGGGCGCCCCAGAGCCAGGGCGACCTCGGGGGCACCTTCATGGGACAGCTCGAGCAGCTCTTGAGCATCCCTCCGGAGGCGCTGGTCAACACCCTCAACGTCAAGCAGTTCCGCTCCTCCCGGGCGGGAGTGGCCGCCTACCAGTCGCTGGTGAACGGGGTGATGGAGACCCGCGCGACCCTGGCGAGCGGGCTGCTGGGGAGCGTGGACCAGCTCCGGGGCGACCCTTCGGGCGGTCTCAGCCTCCTGATCCACCGCTACCCCGACTTCCCGATCATCGAGAGCCTCGGGCTGCACGTCCAGAACCAGTGGTCGGCGGGAGGCCACGCGGTGGCGGAGCTCAAGCCCTTCCTGCCGTTCTGGACCATCGTCGACCTGCGCTACAACATGGGTCAGAGGCTCTGCTGGCGCTCGCTCCAGACCGACTGGTCGACCGGCGACGAGCCGGCCGACGACTCGTCGCGAAGGGTGGCCGTCTTCAACACCGCTCTCGGCCCGGTTCTCGAAGCGGTCCAGGGGCCTTTCGAGTTCTTCGACACGACGATCCGCGTCCTGCCGCTCAAGGCCAGCGAGCGGCGGCTCACCCTGGCGGACAACAGTGGGGCCGACGCGCTCGCACCCGGCGACCTGCCCGACCTGGGCCATACGGTAGGCCGCCAGTTCAAAGAGGCGCTGATCGCCGCCCTGCAGCAGGGCGGCCTGCCCTCGGACCCGGCCCAGCTCGACATCCAGCTCACCTTCCTGCCCGTCGTCCTGCTCCTGGTCGAGAAGCTCGGCTCGATGTCGGCCGAGGCCAACGACATCGGGTTCTGGGGCGGTCGCACCGTGAGCTTCGCCCGGATCCTGAACGTCAAGCTCATCAGCGTCGAAGACCAGGTGCCCGCGGTGGACACCAACTTCCTCGTCATCCCCTTCGCCTTCGCTCAGGACCCGATCGCCGTCAGCGCGAGCCGCGAGGTCCTCGGCCTGCCCACGGAGTTCGCGCAGATCCAGGCCGAGGCGGACCCGTGGGTGGAGAGCTCGACGCGCGACTTCGACCACCCGCTGATCCGCGTCTGCGTCCGGGACTACCCGGCGCTGGGCGTGGGCCAGGAGGCGACGGTGCGGACCCTCTTCCACATCGACCGGGTGGCGCCGACTCCCGGGCTGGCGCCGGTGAGCCTCAAGCCCTACCGGGTCTTCCACGAGCAGGCCCTGGACCCGGCCCGACCCGGCACGGTGCTCTCCTACCTGACCCTCAAGCAGTTCCGCGACGAGGAGGACCCGACCCTCGTCTGCTACCGCGAGCTGGCCGTGCAGGACCGGGTGATCGGCAAGTGGGAGGGGGTCCAGAGCGGCAAGAGAGCCGAGGTGGACCAGCTTCCCGGCGAGTACGAGGTCCGATTCCAACGGCTCCCGAGCTGGCCGCTAGTCGAGACGCTGGGGCTGGAGGTCGAATGGGAGGTGGACGAGCGGGGCGTGGAGACCGCCGTGTGCAAGGTGGAGGATCCGCACTGGGTCAAGGCGGATCTGCGGTGGAACCTGCCCGTGAACCTGCGGTGGCAGTCGGTGGACGGCGTCTGGCGACACGGCTACCGGCAGCAGGGCGACGAGTACGGCCCGGCCTCGGTGTATCTGCTGGACTTCATCTCCCGCGCTCGCGCGGCGACCCTGCGGTCCGGATTCCTTCCTCTGGAGCGGCCCCAAGGCTTCGTGGAGCGCTTCAACGACTCGGTGGACGAGCTGGCGCGCGACGACGCCCTCGCCAGCGCCACCCAGAACCTCTTCCCCCCCAGCATGCGGGATCCCAAGCTGGTGACCCTCGACGATCTCGTGCGGGGGTTCCCGGCGACGATCGAGGCCCCGACCGCTTTCAGCATGCCGTCGCGGGCGGACCTCTACCCCGCGCCCCCCCTGCAGTTCGACGACGTCGAGACGATCGTGGCCGGTTTCGAGGTCGCGCCGGAGCCGCTGGAGAAATGGATCCCGGCGCCCCTGGAGCCGGTCGCCGGCCCCAGCCGGCCGGGCCGCCTCTTCCTCGTCTACAACCGGTACCCGGACGGGAGCCCCTTCGGCGCCTTCCAGGAGGTGGCGATCGTGACCCCGGTCCGCGCCCGGGGCACCCGACTCGTCTTCTGTCTCTACTCGCTGGTGGACAACGACGAGGCGCTCAGCGCCGGCCGCGAGTGCTGGGGATTCCCGCGCAAGCTCGGCGAGATCCACTTCTCGGAAGAGAGGGGCATCCTCGTGGCGCGGCGGGCGGGATGGGTGTTGGCGAGCGCCGAGCTGGGGAAGAGCGAGCCGACGAGCCCGACGGCGCTGGAGAGGTGGAATCTCGACCAGGTCAACCTGCAGGTCCTTCCGGGAGTGGCGGGGCAGCCGCCGGCGGTGCAGCGCCTGACCATCGTGAAGGCGGAGGACGTGCGGATCCGCGAGGCCCTCGTCGGGGACGGCGTGGTCGGAGCCCTCGGCCGCGCCGATGCCGGCCCCGACCAGCGCAAGGGGCCCCACCCGCTCGCGGAGCTCACGAAGAGCCGCACGGAGGCGGGAAGGAAGGGTCGCTACCACCGCTTCCGCTGCAGCTTCCGGCTGCCTCCGGGGGACGTGCTCTTCGACTACCTGACCGGCTGGGAAGCGCCGCTCGGCCCCGGCTGACCGCCGGGGGCGGGCGCCAAGAGGGCGCGTGGTATCTTGACGCCGGGCGCCGCCGGCCGGACGGCGCCTCTTCGCGTCATGCTCGACACCATTCTCAGCGGCCAGCAGGAGGTCCTCCTCGCCGAGGAGCGGGCGCTGCTGCGCGGTCTCCAGGCGGGCCTGGCACGGTGGCAGGCCGGCGAGGAGGACCAGGCGACCCTGGAGCGCTCCATCGCCAGCCTCGACGAGCTCTTCCTTCTGGTGGTGGTGGGCGAGTTCAACTCCGGCAAGAGCACCTTCATCAACGCGCTCCTGGGCGAGCGGCTGCTCGAGGAGGGGGTCACCCCCACCACCCGGCGGATCCACCGGCTGCGGCACGGCGAGACCCGCCAGCGGCAGCTCGGCGACGACGGCATCGAGGAGATCGCCGCCCCGATCGACCTGCTGCGTCAGGTGCGGATGGTGGACACGCCGGGCACCAACGCCCTGGACCGGGAGCACGAGGCGATCACCCGCCGCTTCGTGCCGCGCTCCGACCTGGTGCTGTTCGTGACGTCGGCCGACCGCCCGCTGACCGAGAGCGAGCGGGCCTTCATCGAGTCGATCCGCGAATGGGGAAAGAAGCTCGTCCTGGTGATCAACAAGGTCGACTTCCTGGCCAACAGCAAGGGCGCCCTCGACGAGGTGCGCGTCTTCGTGGAGGAGAACGCGAAGAAGATTCTCGGCGCCGTGCCGCCCCTCTTCGCGGTCTCCGCCCGGGATGCCCTGTCGGCCAAGACCGGCGCCGCCGACCCGACCCTGGTGGCCCGCAGCGGCTTCGAGGAGCTCGAGATCTACCTCCGCGACACCCTGGACGAGAAGGAGCGCGTGCGGCTCAAGCTCCTGAGCCCGCTGGGTGTGGCGCGGCGGCTGGCCTCCGACTACCTGGCCTCGGCGGAAGAGAGCGCCGAGCTGCTGCGGGACGACTTCGCCACCCTGGAGGAGATCGAAGGCCAGCTTGCCGTCTACCAGGAAGACATGGCGGCCGCCTTCCGCTACCGCCTCTCCGACGTGGACAACGAGCTGCACGAGTTCGAGCGGCGGGGCGACGAGTTCTTCGAGGAGACCCTTCGCCTGTCGCGGGCCATCGACCTGATGAACCGGTCGAAGATCCAGGCCGACTTCGAGCGCAAGGTGGTGGCCGACGCGCCGAAGCGGCTCGAGGAGAAGGTCGAGTCGGTCATCGACTGGATGGTGGAGGCCGAGCTCAAGCAGTGGCAGGCCACCCACGAGCAGATCGCCAAGCGCCGCACGGAGGCGTCGGCCGGGGCCAACCTGCTGCCCAGCCTGGACTACAACCGCGGCCGTCTGCTGGAGACGGTGGGCCGCACCGCCCAGCGCACCATCCGCTCGTACGACCAGCAGGCCGAGGCGGGCCGGATGGCCGAGTCGGTGCGCACCGCGGTGGCCGGCACCGCGCTGATCGAGGCCGGCGCCGTGGGGCTGGGCACCGTATTCACCCTGCTGGCCACCTCGACGGCCGCCGACGTCACGGGGCTGGTGGCCGCCGGCACCCTGGCGGTCCTGGGCCTCTTCGTGCTGCCGGCCCGCCGTCGCAAGGCCAAGCAGGAGCTGTCGAAGAAGATCGCCACCCTGCGCGACAGCCTGATGACCTCGCTCACCGCCCAGTTCGACCGCGAGGTGGAGGGCTCCGCCCACCGGATCCGCGAGGCCATCGCCCCTTACACCCGGTTCGTCCGCGCGGAGCGCGAGCGGCTCGAGGAGATGCGCCGGGGGCTCGGGGAGATCTCGGCCAACCTGGAGCGGCTGCAGGACGTCATCGAGGGAGCCTGAGACCCGCGGGGGGAGACGGCTCCGGAGCGCGCGGCGGTTGAGAAGAGTGCTCCAGGGCGTCGTCGCCGGCGCGCTGCTGCTGGGGCTCGCCCTCCTCCTCGGGCCCCGGCCCGCGAGCCTGGACGAGACGCCGCTCTCCCCCACCCCCTGCTTCGACCGGCCCGCCCAGGTCGAGGCCTATCTCGCGCGCTCGGAGAGCCGGTTCGACGACGTCACCCCCGGGACCGGGAAGACGGTGATCTGGGCCGATCCCGAGCGCCGGGAGCGGACGCCGGCCGCTGTCGTGCTGCTGCACGGCTTCTCCGCCAGCCGTCAGGAGGTCGCGCCGCTCGCCGAGCGGGTGGCGGGCCGGCTCGGCGCCAATCTCTTCGCCACCCGCCTCACCGGGCACGGACGCACCCCGGAGGCGCTGGGGCGGGCGACGCTGCGGGAGTGGCTGGACGACACGCGCGAGGCGCTCGCGGTGGGCCGGGCGATCGGCGGCCGGGTGGCGGTGGTCGGCGTGTCGCACGGCGCCACCCTGGCGCTCTGGGCCTCCCTGGGCGGTGCCGCGGAGGCTCCCGACGCCCAGGTCCTGATCTCCCCCAACCTCGGCCCGCGGGACCCCCGGGCGCGCTTCCTCACCTGGCCGTGGGCCGGCTGGCTGGTGCCGCGGCTGCTCGGCCGCACCCACTCCTTCGAGCCCCGGAACGAGCTGCAGGAGCGCTACTGGACCACCTCCTACCCGGTGGAAGCCCTCTTCCAGGTGGCGGCGGCCGAGAAGCTGGTCCGGCGCCGGGCGAAGGGCGGCGTCGAGCTCGCGATCCCCACCCTGGTGCTCTACTCGCCGGACGACCAGGTGGTGGACCCGGCCAGGATCCGGGCCTTCTTCGAGGGCAGCGGCGCGGTGCTCGAGCCCGTGGAGGGCGCCGAGGACCCTTCCCGGCACCTCCTCGCCGGCGACGTCCTCTCGCCCGGAACCACGGATGCGATGGCCTCCCGGATCGCGCGTTTCCTCAGAGAGGCGGCCCTGTCCGCTCCCGGCTCGGGCGACGACCCGGCCGCCGGACCGCTAGACTCTCTGCCCTCGCGCCGCTAGCTCAACGGATAGAGCACCAGACTTCGGATCTGACGGTTGGGGGTTCGAATCCCTCGCGGCGCGCCATGCAAGCTGCCTGCGGAGCTTCGAGGACCGCCCGTCGAGGGGTCCGGCCCTGCGCGGGATCGGGATCGATCCGTGCAACCCACTCGACCATCGCCGCCGCGCGCCCGGCCGCCCGTTAGACGCACCACTCGTGGTCCTGCATCAGGCAGTGGTGGGATGTCCATCCCGTCCAGGTGCCATCCGGGTGATCGGGGTTCCGGTCTCTGCGCCAGCAAAGAACGTTGGTGTCCAGGCATCGGAACTGCCAAGTCTCGTCCTCGCCCAGGACCTTGATCCCCCGGTCCGCGCCCTTCTCGCAATCCGACGAAGGACCGACGCGAGCGTTGACCCGGACGCGGTCCCAGTCGCAGTTCTTGAGAATCACCCGGACGCTGTCGGTTGGCGCCGGACTCGACTCCGGCTCGGCATCGGGCGCGGACAGCGGGGCGGCCGCCCCCGGGCTCGGCTCGGCCGTGGTCCCGGTACAGCGGCTGTACCTGGGGCAGCAGGAGATCTGGCGCAGCGAGCACCAGCCGCCATGACCCACCGTCCTCGAGTCGTCGGGATAGATGTCCAGCCGTGCGTCCGGGCATCTCGCGATGTCCCACTTCACCGTGATCCGGTAGCTGCACCGGTTCGTGACCGTCGACTCGTCGCCCCGGTCGCGTACCTTGGCACAGCTTGGCAGGGGTGCTCTGTCCTCCCGGCCACAGGCGTCGGCTCTCGCCTCCGCTGCCCCCATCGCTCCGACGCCGAGGATCAGGCCGACCAGGGTCAACGCCTCCAACCCGGCGCGGTTGCGAAGCTCCTTCATCTTGCCTCCCTTCGGACGTAGTCGCGTCTTGCGGGCGAGACACGAGAGAGCGGACCGAAGGGAGACATCTCCCTGGGCACCCCGCTCGCTCCCCGGGCGCGGTCCCGGGACGCCCCGGACCGCTTGCGAAATCTGATTAACAGGAGAGTTTACCTGAGCCTTCCATCCAGGGTCAAGGCGACCGGTCAGAGGTTCCGCCCTTCTTCAGAGGTTCTCTCGGTCGGGGTTTCGAATCCCTCGCGGTGCCATACCGATCCCGCGCGAAGGCCGACGGACGAGGTCGCCGGGGCGACCGGCGCAAGGGCTTCTCCCGCCCTCGTGCTAGCATGCCGGTGAACCTGAAAAAAGTTGGCTGGTCTGTCCGGTTGCCGCCGAGTGAGGAGGTTGCGCATGCCATTATCGCGGAGGGCCCTTCTTCAGGCGTTCGTGCCGTTCGCCCTGGCCGGCCAGGTGCGGGCCGAGCACTGGTGTGGATCTCCGAAGGGGTACCTCTGGGGCTACCAGGATTGCGACGCCTGGGTGGACCTCGAAAGGGGTTTGGCCGCCGGGCAGACCCAGGAGAAGACGCTGACCTGCTGGGCGGCGGCGATCGCCACGGTCTTCAGGTACCACGGCTACCCGGTTTCCCAGAGCACGATCATCCGGGCGCACCATGGCTGGGACGTCAACATGCGCGGCGGGCCCTACTCCACTCTGTCGAGGACCGTGAACGGTACGAGGTGGCGAGATTCGCAGGGCAGGCAGTTCGTAGCCAGGACGGAGGGCATCTTCGATTACTACGCCGGCCGTGGCGAGCTGAGCAACTCGGACGTCGTCGCGCAGCTTCAGTACAACAGGCCGCTGATCGTCGGGACGAGAAGTCACGCCATGGTGATCTTCAGGATGGAGTACCTGTACAACAGGTACCTGGACTCGATCCGGCCGAAGGTCGTGCACGTCTGGGATCCGTGGCCCGGTGTCGGTTTCCGGGCGCTTCGGCGTGAGGAGATGACCGCCGGCGCGGACCTGCTCTACGTGGCCGCCGTGAGAATCGTCCACTAGATCGACGCGTCGCGCCAGGCGGCCGATGACCTCAAGGTCGGGAAGCTCCCGGTGGACTTCCCGACCGGATGCCACCTCCCACACCTTCCTTTCGCTCGGGCGGCCCCGATTCCAGCGTACGGCTCCGCTTGACGGGATGCTCCTCCTGACGGTCTACCGGCGCCGGATTCCCGAGCTGCTCCGGCCGCCCTCCACGGACGGCGCGGCCAGCGCCTAGAATTCCTTCCCGTGAGAGAAGATGAGACGGTGCAGGGGCTCTCCGGCGCGTCCCACGGCTGCGAGGTCTCGGTGGTGATGCCCTGCCTGAACGAGGCCGACACCCTGGAGAGCTGCATCGCCAAGGCGCAGAAGGCGCTCGCCGACCACGGCATCGACGGCGAAGTGATCGTCGCCGACAACGGCAGCACCGACGGCTCGGTCGAGATCGCCCGCCGGATGGGCGCGCGAGTGGTGCCGGTGGCCGAGCGCGGCTACGGCAACGCCCTGGCGGGCGGCTTCGCCGCCGCCCGCGGCCGATTCCTGCTCATGGGCGACGCCGACGGCAGCTACGACTGGCTCGCGGCGCCGGCCTTCGTCGAGAAGCTGCGCGAGGGGCACGACCTGGTGCAGGGCTGCCGGCTTCCGGCCGGCGGCGGGACGGTCCTGCCGGGGGCCATGCCGCCGCTGCACCGGTGGATCGGCAACCCGGGACTCTCCTTTTTGGTGCGCCGCTTCTTCAAGCTGCCGATCCACGACGTCTACTGCGGCCTGCGGGGGCTCACCGCCGAGCTCTTCCGGCGTCTGAAGCTGCGCTGCGGCGGCATGGAGTTCGCGACCGAGATGATGATCAAGGCGCAGCTCCGCGGCGCCAAGATGGCCGAGATCCCCATCACCCTGCACCCCGACGGCCGGGTCGCCCATCCGCCGCACCTCCGTACCTTCCGCGACGGCTGGAGAACCCTGCACTTCTTCCTGATGATGAGCCCGCGGTGGCTCTTCCTCTACCCGGGAGCGGCGCTCGTGGCCCTGGGGGCGGCGGGCTACGTCGTGGGCCTCCCCGGCCTCACCCTGGCGGGCGTGCACTTCGAGGCCCACACCCTCCTGGTGGCCAGCCTCGCCCTGATCCTCGGCTACCAGTCGCTGCTCTTCGCGGTCGTCGCGCGGCTCTTCGCCGATCTCACCGGGCTCCTGCCGCTCTCCCGGAGCTACGCCCGGATCGCCGGCAGGCTGGAGCCGCAGCGGGGCCTGGCGATCGGCGCCGGGGCCATCGTGGCCGGGCTCTTGCTGGTCCTGATCGTCCTCCTGCGCTGGAGCCAGGGCGGCTTCGGTGACCTCGACTACGGCACCACCATGCGCTGGGTCATCCCCGGCGTGACCCTGACCGCGCTGGGCTTCCAGACGATTCTCACCGCCTTCCTGGTCAGCCTGCTCCAGTTCTCGCGCCGGTGAGCGCGCTTCGGCCGTCGCGACCCCCCGGCCGGGAGGGGAAGAGCGGTCCCCGCGTCAGGCCCGCCGAGCGCCAGATGAAGTAGACCGCCGGGAAGACCAGCAGCTCGGCCACGAAGGAGGTCACGACGCCGCCCAGCATGGGCGCGGCGATCCGCCGCATGACGTCGGAGCCGGCCCCGGTGGCCCAGAGGATCGGCGCCAGGGAGATGAGGATCGTCAGCACGGTCATCATCTTCGGGCGGATGCGCTGCACCGCCCCGTGGTCCACGGCGGCGGCCAGGTCGGAGTAGGACGTCATCCGCCCCTCCCGCGTCCACCGCTCCCAGGCCAGGTCGAGGTAGAGCAGCATCACCACGCCGGTCTCGGCCGCCAGCCCCGCCAGGGCGATCATGCCCACCCCCACCGCGATGGACCAGTCGTAGTCCAGCAGGTCGATCAGCCAGATGGAGCCCACCAGCGAGAACGGGATGGCCGAGAGCACGATGGCGGTCTTCACCAGCGAGCGCAGGTGGAGGTAGAGGATGAGAAAGATGAGCGCCAGGGTCAGCGGCACGATGAGCCAGAGCCGCTTCTGGACCCGCTGCATGTACTCGTACTGGCCCGACCAGAAGAGGGTGGTGCCGGGAGGCAGCTCCACCCGGCGCGCCACCTCCTCCCGCGCCCGCTCCACCCACGACCCGACGTCGATCCCCTCGAGATCGACGTAGACCCAGGCGTTCGGGCGGGCGTTCTCCGACTTGATCCCCGGCGGCCCCTGGCGCAGCCGGATGTCCACGAGCTGCCCCAGCGGCACGTGGCCGCCCACCGGCGTCGAGACCAGGATCCCCTCGAGCGCCACCGGGTTGTCGCGCAGCTCCCGCGGGTAGCGCAGGTTGATGGGGTACCGCTCGAGCCCCTCCACCGTCCACGAGATGTTCATGCCGCCCACCGCCGACTGGATCACGTCCTGGACGTCGCCCACGGTGACCCCGAACCGCGCCGCCGCCTCGCGGTCGATGTCGAAGTCGAGGTAGCTGCCCCCCATCACCCGCTCGGCGTAGGCCGACAGGGTCCCGGGCAGGGGCTTGACCACCGCCTCGATCTCCTTGGCGATCCGCTCCAGCTCGGCCAGGTCGGAGCCGCCCACCTTGATCCCCACCGGCGTCTTGATGCCGGTGGAGAGCATGTCGATGCGGGTCTTGATCGGCATGGTCCAGGCGTTGGTGACCCCGGGGAACTGGATGGCGTCGTTCATCTCGGCGATCAGCTCGTCCTTGGTGAGCCCCGGCCGCCACTCGGAGGGGTCCTTCAGCACGATCGTGGTCTCGATCATCGACAGCGGCGCCGGGTCGGTGGCGGTCTCGGCCCGGCCCACCTTTCCCAGCACCGTCTCCACCTCCGGAAAGGAGCGGAGGATCTTGTCGGTCTGCTGCAGCAGCTCGCGCGCCTTGCTGATGGAGATGCCCGGGAACGTGGTGGGCATGTAGAGCAGGTCGCCCTCCCACAGCGGCGGCATGAACTCCGATCCGATCCGCCCCAGGGGCACCAGGGTCAGGGCGACGATCACCAGGGTCGCGAGCACCACCGGCCAGCGCCACGAGAGCGCCCGGTCGAGCACCGGGGTGTAGAGGAAGCGCAGCAGCCGCGAGACGGGATGGCGCTCCTCGCTGTAGATCCGCCCGCGGACGAACCAGTACATCAGCACCGGCACGACCGTCACCGCCAGCACCGCCGAGATCGCCATGGCGTACGTCTTGGTGAACGCCAGCGGCTTGAAGAGCCGCCCCTCCTGGGCCTCGAGGGTGAAGATGGGGAGGAAGGAGACCGTGATCACCAGCAGGGTGAAGAAGAGGGTGGGACCCACCTCCTGCGCCGAGCGCAGGATGATCTCGAACCGCGAGCGCTCGCCGCGCCACTCCTCGTAGTGCTTGTGGGCGTTCTCCACCATGATCACGGCGGCGTCCACCAGGACCCCGATGGAGATGGCGATCCCGCCCAGCGACATGATGTTGGCGCCCAGCCCCTGCCACTTCATGATCAGGAAGGCCAGGAGGATCGAGACCGGGATGGAGACGATGGCGACGAAGGCGGAGCGGACGTGGAAGAGGAAGATCAGGCAGACCAGGGCCACCACCACGAACTCCTCGACCAGGGTGTGAGTCAGGGTGTCGATGGCGTCGTCGATCAGCCCGGTGCGGTCGTAGGCCACCGAGATCTCGACGTCGTCGGGGAGACCCGACCGGAGCTCCGCCAGCCGCTCCTTCACCCGCTCCACCGTGGACCGGGTGTCGGCGCCCCACCGCACCACCACGATGCCGCCCACCGTCTCGCCCTCGCCGTTCCAGTCCGCCAGGCCGCGGCGGATCTCCGGCCCGACGGTCACGTTGGCCACGTCCCGCAGCAGGATCGGCACCCCCCCGGGCCCCACGTCCAGAACCGCGTTCTCGAGGTCGCGGATCTCCCGGACGTAGCCGCGGCCGCGGACCATGAACTCGCGCTCCGACATCTCCACCAGGCGCCCCCCCACCTCGACGTTGGAGCGCTGGATGGCCGTCTTCACCCTGGCCAGCGGCAGGTCGTAGGCCCGCAGCCGCACCGGGTCCACCTCGACCTGGTACTGGCGCACGAAGCCGCCCATGGACGCCACCTCGGCCACCCCTTCCACCGAGGAGAGGCCGTACTTCAGGTACCAGTCCTGGAGGCTGCGCAGCTCGGCGAGCGAGCGGCGGTCGGAGTTGAGCACGTACATGAATGCCCAGCCCACCCCGGTGGCGTCGGGCCCGAGCTGCGGCGACACCCCTCGCGGCAGATCGCGGCTCAGCCCCGACAGGTACTCCAGCACCCGCGACCGCGCCCAGTAGAGGTCGGTGCCGTCGTCGAAGATGACGTAGACGAAGGAGAAGCCGAAGAAGGAGTAGCCGCGCACCACCTTCGCGTAGGGCACCGCCAGCATCTTGGTGGTGATGGGGTAGGTGACCTGGTCCTCCACCACCTGGGGCGCCTGTCCGGGATACTCGGTGAAGACGATCACCTGCACGTCGGAGAGATCCGGGATCGCGTCCACGCGGATCTCCCGCACCGCCCAGACGCCGGCGAGGACGGACAGCGCCAGCCCCACGGTCACCAGGAGCTGGTTCCGGAGGGACCACTCGATGAGCCTACGAAGCATCGCCGCCTCCGCCTCCGCCGCCGCCGGCCGCCCGCTGCGCCAGCATCTTCTGGATCGCCGCCTGGAGGCTCGCCTCGGAGTCGATCAGGAACTGGGCCGACGTCACCACCCGCTCGCCCGGGGTCAGACCTTCCAGCACCTCCACCCGCCCCCGCTCCTGGTGCCCCAGGGTGACCTCGCGCGGCGCGAAGCGCCCGCCGCCCAGATCCACCACCACCACGTTGCGCTGGCCGGTGCGCAGGACCGCCAGCGCGGGCACCGTCAGCGCCTGGTGCGCCGCCAGGGGCTCGAAGGTCACGGTGGCGAACATCCCCGCCCGCAGCCGCCCCCGGGGGTTGGGCACCTCGAGCTTGACCCGCACGGTGCGAGTCTTCTCCGACAGCTCGGGCTCGATGAAGCGCACCGTGCCGCGGAAGGTCTCGCCGGGGAAGTAGGTGAAGGTCACCTTGGCCGGGGTGCCGGCCTCGATCCAGGCGAACTGGTCCTCGAAGACCTCCACCGAGAGCCAGAGGGAGGAGAGGTCGGCGATGTGGTACGCCTCCATGCCCGGCTTCACCGCCATCCCCTCGAGACCGGGGATCCGCTTCATCACCAGCCCGCCGGCCGGGGCCACCACGTCGAGGGTGCGGAAGATCTCGCCGGTCTCCTCGAGACGGGCGACCTGCTCCGCCGAGATGTCCCAGTAGCTCAGCCGGGTGCGGGCGGCGTCCACCAGCGCCTCGGCCCGCCGCCGCGCCTCCTCCGCCCCGGGGAAGGAGCGCGCGTACTCGATGGCCGACAGCAGCTCCTGCTCGGTCTGCACCAGCTCCGGCGAGTAGATCTCGAAGAGGGGCTGCCCCTTCACCACCGGCTCGCCCACGTAGTTCACGTAGACCTTCTCCACGAAGCCGCTGAACTTGGTGGTGACGGTGACCATCCGCTCCTGGTCGTACTCCAGGTAGCCCACGGTGCGGATCTCGTGACGCAGATCGGCCAGCTCGGCCGGCGCGGTCTGGACGTTCATGTTCTGGATCACCGAGGGGTCGATGCGCACGGCGCCCGAGGGGGCCGCGGCGGCCGCGGCCTCGTCGGCGTAGACGGGCAGATACTCCATCCCCATCTCGTCCTTCGTCGGCACGGGGGAGGTGACGGTCGGGTCCATCGGGTTGCGGTAGAAGAGCACCTCGCGCTCGCCGGCCGGCGGCGCCGCCGGCCCGGACGCGACCGGAACGAGGTCCATGCCGCAGATCGGGCACTCCCCGGGGCCGTCCTGGAGGACGTGGGGGTGCATGGAGCAGGTCCAGAGCTCGACCTCTCCGGGCCCGGCGTCGGCGTCCCCCGCCGCGGGGGCACCGCTCGGCGGATGCCCCGGCGCGCGGCGCGCCAGATCCAGCGGATCCTCCAGCACGAGATAGGCGACCAGCGCGCCGGCGGCGATCCACCCCAGACGGGCGATCCAGCGCGGCACGAGACGGTCGGTGGCGTCGGTCATGACGGGGGTCCCTCCAGGGGAGCGGCCACGGCCCCTTCGAGCCGCGCCCGGTCGATCGCGTAGTCGGCCGCGGCCCGCGCCACGGCGGTGCGGGCCGCGAAGAGGACGTGCTCCGCGTCCAGCAGGTCCAGGGCGTTCAGGGTTCCGGCCACATAGCCGGAGCGGGCGGAATCGAGCGACTCCCCCGCCTGGAGCAGCAGCACCTGCTCGAGCAGGCGGAGCTGGCGCCAGCCCAGCGGCAGCCGCCCGACCAGCTCGTCGAGCTGGCCGGCGATGTCGGCGGCGACACCGCGGCGCGCCTCCTCCGCCGCGCGAAGGCGCTCGCCGGCCTCGGCTCGGGCGGCCCGCAGCCCCTGCCGCCAGATCGGCAGGCTGACCCCGCCCTGGAGGCCGAAGACGTCGTCGCCGTTGCCGGGTGGCGGCTGGAGCCGCCCGGGCAGATCGTCCCGCGGATCGACCAGGGTGTAGGTCAGGCCGAAGCTGAAGTCCGGGCGCGAGCGACGCCGCGCCAACTCCTCCATCGCCTCGGCCCGCGCGACGCGGACCGCCGCCGCCCCGAGCTCGGGACGGTGGGTGAGGGCGGTGCGCTGGAGCGCCTCCCGGTCGAGCCTCGGCTCCTCGAGGGCCGGCAGCCGCGGCTGGGCGCCCAGGTCGCCCGCGGGACGGTCGGCGAGGGCCGCCAGAGCGGCCGCGAGCACCGTGCGCCGCCGCTCCAGCTCGAGCTGACGGCTCTGGATGCGGGTGATCTCAGCCTGCAGCTTGACCACCCCCTGTCCCGGTCCCACCCCGGTTGCGTACCGCGTGCGGGCGATCTCCTCGTGCTGGAGCAGGTGGCGCTCGAACTCCTCGTTGATGCCCACCTGCTCGGCGACGAAGGCCAGCTCGTACCAGAGCCGCCGGGCCTCGGTGACGAGCTCCAGCCGGATCGCCTCCGTCTCGGAGGCCAGCGCCTCCGCCTCGAGCGCCGCCGCCCGCTCCTCGAGCCCCAGCTTGCCGAACCCCGGCCAGCGCTGGGTGAGGGCCAGCATGAGCCGCTGCGGGCCGACGCGGGTCTCGGGGGGCGCCAGGAAGGCCGTGGACCCCAGCATGGGGTCGGGGAGGGCTCCGCGGCGAACCGCCTCGTGCGCGGCGGCCCGCGCCCGCGCCTCCGCCGCGGCCAGCCGCGGGTTGCGCGCCAGGATCTCCTCGATCCGCTCCCGCAGGCGGGGGTCCTCCACCGAGCGCGCGAGAAGCGCCGCTCCCCCCTCCCCCGGTGGCGCCGGGGCCGTCGTTTCACTGCTCCCCGCCGTCTCCGCGGCCGCGGCCGCGAGCAGCAGGGCTGCCGCCAGGTGGCGGCGGATCCTCCGCTCCATGCTCGATCTCCTTCCGTCCGGTCCCTCTCGCCCGGGCCGCGACGACCGCGGCCCTCGGGCGCACCTCACCCGCGGAAGGGGATCAGATCAGCAGAGATCGGAAGAGGGTGTAGAGCGGGCGGACCGCGGTGGGCGCCGGGAGGGCACCTCTCCTCGAGCCATCCGTCCGCGCCGGGGCCTCCGCGGCGGCGGCCGTCGCCACGACGGCCGGGGCCAGACCGCGCAGCTCGGAGGGCGGCGGCGCCGGCGTGTCCCGGAGACAGCACTCGTCCGCCGTGAGCGACGGGCCGTGACAGGCCGGCTCCGGGCGGGCCCTGGACTCCATGGGGCAGCGCTCCAGCGCCTCGCAGGTCGCGAGGCCGCCGGCCGCCAGCGGCGAGGCCAGGGCTACGGAGAGGAGCACGAGGGCGAGACCACGGCGTCTCATCGCCCGAAGTATAGCGCCCCCGGACGGCCTCCGGCCTACTCTTCGGCCGGCGCCGGCTCGGGTCCGCGCAGGTCGGCCGGCTCGAACTCGGCGTCCACCTCCACCCGCTCGACCACCATCGACTCCAGCCGCGCCCCGAACTCGAGATCCACCCGGTGCGGCAGCACCAGCCCGTCCGCCTCGCGGAAGTCGTCGTAGAAGGCGCGCTGCCGCATGGGCTCGGGGAGCTGGGTGAAGTCCATGACCGTGCTGTCCACCGCCACCTCCAGGAAGCTCTCCGGATCCAGGTGCCAGATCTCCGTCGCGCCGTCCGGCAGGGTCAGCTCGACGTCCACGGTGGGGCGCCCCTCGATCTCGCCCGCCCCGGCCAGCGCCGCCGTCGCGCCCCGCTCCCGGTAGTCCAGGAGCGCCGGACCGAACCAGGCCTCGCGCTCGAACTGCCTCTTGTACGGGTCCTCCTCCACCCTCTGGGGCTCCGGGAAGAGAAGCGGGTGACGGCCCCAGGCGCCTCGCTCGTCGCGGGCGCGGATCGCCGGCCCGCCGAGCATCTCGAAGCTCAGGCGGTAGAGGTCGCCGCGGCGACGCAGCAGCTCGAAGGGGGAGACCTCGCTGAAGGCGGCGTAGCTGCCGCTCATCGCCAGCGAGGTGACCCGCCGCCACCGCTCCGCTCCGCCACGGGCCGCGACGTGACGGGCGATCACCTCCTCCAGGTCGATCTGCGACGGCACCGCCCGCTCCCCCGCCGGCGGCGCCGGGGCCGCGGCCGTCACCGCCGGCACGGCCTCTCCCCCACCCACCCCGCAGACGTCGTAGGCCACGATCTCGTCGAAGTCGCGCAGATAGAGACGTCCGTCCGCCAGGCTCGGGGCGGTCCAGGCGCGGCCTCGCATCGCGGCGATCCGCCCCAGCTCGACGTACGCCTCCGGCGTGGCGCGAACCAGCGCCAGGGTGCCGTCGTCGGCGAGCACGAAGAGCAGGTCGCCGGCGGCCACCAGCGACCCCTTGCCCAGCCCGCGCTGGGCCCACCTGCGCTCCCCGGTGGCGGCGTCGAGACAGCGGAAGGTGGCGTTGTCGAAGCCGTAGAGGTGGCCGTCCACCACCACCGAGGTGTTGAAGTGGTTGCGCATCAGCCGCTCGCTCCAGACCTCCTCGGTGCGGAAGCCCTCCCCGTCGCGCAGGACCCGCACCATCAGGCCGCCGAAGCCGTCGTCCGAGCTGGCGACGAAGAAGCGGTCCGGCGGCAGGAAGAGCGGGCTGACGATGATCGCCAGGCCGGCCGTGGGCTGCCGCCAGAGCACCTCCCCCGCCGTCGACAGGGAGACCAGCTCCGAGTTCACGCGGCGGAAGAAGACGTACTGGCGGACTCCGTGCAGCTCGACCGCGATCGGCGACGAGTAGCCCGGAGGCCCTTCGAGGGCCCCCCAGCGCACCTCGCCCGTGGCCCGATCGAGGGCCACGACCCCCGGCGCCTCGCCCGGCTTGCCCGTCTCCAGCAGCAGCAGGTCGCCGTCCACCAGCGGCGAGACCGAGTAGCCGAACCGCGGCGGCCGCTCCTCGTCGCCCAGCAGGCTCCTCTTCCAGCGCACGGCGCCGTCGCCGGCCTCGAGGGCGGCGAGGACGCTCTGCGAGGAGACCACGTAGACCGTGCCGCCCGCCACCGTGGGAGAGGCGCGGGGCCCGTCCGCCGGGAAGGCCTCGCCGCTCGCCCCCAGAGATACGCTCCAGAGCCGCTCGCCGGTCGCCCTGTCGAGGGCGAGCGCCACCTCCTCGCCCCCCTCCAGGGCGAGGGTGTAGAGCCGGTCGCCGACGACCGTGATGCCCGAGTAGCCGCCGCCGATGGGACGCCGCCACAGCTCTCGCGGCCGCGTCTCCACCCAGGCCGGCAGCAGCCCCTCCGCAGCGCCCCGACCGTCCCGCCCCGGTCCCCGGAACTGCGGCCAGTCGTCGCCGGCGAGGCCGGGCCGGGGCGCCAGCAGAAGGCCGAGTCCGAGCAGGGCGAGGGCGAGAGGGCGGAGCGGACCGGTGCGCATGAGGGACCTCCTTCGATAGTCGGTCCGGCCGCGCGCCGCGCCCGGACGCGCCGATCCTACCGCCCGGTCGCGGCCCTGGGGCTCAGGCCCCGGCGACACCGGCCGGGGAGCGGCCCCGGGGGCGCGCCGACTCGCCGCTCTCGGCCTCTCTGCGGATGCCCCGCAGCATGCCGCGGAAGACGAAGCCGTGGAAGGGCAGCACCGCCCCCCAGTAGAGCAGCCCCAGCAGCCCGCGCGGCTGGAAGCGCGCCGTCTGGATCAGACGGCACGGACCCAGCTCGCGGCTCTCGGCCTCGATCTCGAACTCGAGCAGCGCCTCGCCCGGCAGCTTCATCTCGGCCCGCAGGCTGAGCCAGCGGTCGGGCTCGATACCCGTCACCCGCCAGAAGTCCAGCGCGTCGCCGTAGGCCAGCTCGTCCGGGTCGCGCCGGCCGCGCCGCAGCCCCGGCCCGCCCATCAGCCGGTCCAGAAAGCCGCGGACCCGCCAGAGGACGTCGGCGGCGTACCAGCCGTGCCCGCCGCCGATCCGGGCGACGGCGCGGAAGACCGCCGCCGGGCCGGCCGCGATGGTGACCTCCTCGCGGTCCACGAAGGTCGTGCCGCCGGCCCAGTCGGGGTCGCCGGGAATCGGTCCGGCGTCGGACCAGGAGGTCTCGACGTCGTGGCGGGCGATCCTGCCGAGGGCCGCCTCGATCGACTCGCGCACCGTGAGCAGCCGCTGGGGCATGAGCCGGGCCGCGCGGTCGTCGCGCACCACCACCGGGTTCCGCAGACCCTCGGCCAGCGGCCGGGCGATGTGCCGGCTGAGCGGCGTCACCAGGTGGATCCAGAGCGAGCTCAGCTTGGGGGTGAGCACCGGCACCGGGAGGACGATCCGCCGGCCCAGGCCCAGGCAGTCGGCCATGAGCCGCATGATCTCGCGGTAGGAGAGGATCTCCGGGCCGCCGATGTCCAGCGTCCGGCCCCGCGTCTCCGGCGTCTGCAGGGTGGCCACCAGGTAGTGGAGGACGTTGCGCACGGCGATCGGCTGACAGGGGGTGCTCACCCAGCGCGGCGTCACCATGATCGGAAGGCGCTCCACCAGGTAGCGCAGGATCTCGAACGAGGCCGAGCCCGAGCCGATGATCATGGCGGCGCGCAGCACCGTCACCGGCACGCCCCCCTCCGCCAGCGCCCCCTCCACCTCGCGGCGCGAGCTCAGGTGCTCCGAGAGCCCCTCGCCCGTCTCGCCCAGGCCGCCCAGGTAGACGATCTGCTCGCAGCCCGCCCTGGCCGCCGAAGCCGAGAAGCTGCGCGCCAGGTCGCGGTCGCGCTCGGCGTAGTCCTCGCCGGCGGCCAGCATGGAGTGCACCAGGTAGAAGGCGTGATGGCAGCCGCGCATCTTCTCGGCCAGGCTCGCGGCCCCCACGTCCCCCTGGACGATCTCCACGTCGGGCGAGTCGGCCCAGGGCCGCGCGTCGAGCTTGCGCGGGCTGCGGGCCAGACAGCGCACCCGGTAGCCCGTCTCGAGCAGGCGAGGCACCAGGCGGCCGCCGATATAGCCCGACGCCCCGGTCACGAAGACCGGGGCCCTCTCCGTCGCTGCCTGCTGCCGACTCACAACTCTTCTCTTCGCCACCCGCCCCCGCGCGGTTTCGACCCCGGACCGGCGGGCTCCTCGCCGTCGCCCGATGATAGGTTCCTCCAATGAGTCTCGAGACCATCGACCCCTCCACCGGCCAGCCGATCGCCCGCTACGAGGAGATGGGCGGCGACGAGGTTTCCTCGCTGGTGGCAGCCGCCGCCGCCGCTCAGCGGGAGTGGCGGCGCACCCCCTTCTCGCACCGGGCCGCCTGCCTGCAGCGGGCCGCGGAGGCGCTGCGCGAGGGGGCGGCCGGGCACGCCCGGCTCATGGCCCGCGAGATGGGCAAGCCGCTGGCCGAGGGCCGCGCCGAGGCCGAGAAGTGCGCCTGGGTGTGCGACCACTACGCCGAGCATGCCCAGGAGCTCCTCGCGCCCCGGCCCGCCGAGACCGACGCCGCGGCGAGCTACGTCGCCTACCGCCCACTGGGCGTGGTCCTGGCCATCATGCCGTGGAACTTCCCCTTCTGGCAGGTCTTCCGCTTCGCCGCGCCGGCGCTGGCGGCCGGCAACGGCGCCCTGCTCAAGCACGCCCCCAACGTGCTGGGCTGCGCCGAGGCCATCGAGGGCGTCTTCCACGACGCCGGGATCCCCCGCGACCTGTTCCGCTCCCTGCGGATCGAGGTGGACGCGGTCGGGGACCTCATCGAGGACCCCCGGATCCAAGCGGTCACCCTGACCGGAAGCACCCGGGCCGGCAGGGAGGTGGCCTCGCGGGCGGGCGCCGCGATCAAGAAGACCGTCCTCGAGCTGGGCGGCAGCGACGCCTACCTGATCCTGGAGGACGCCGACCTCGAGCGGGCGGCGCGGGCGTGTGTGAAGAGCCGGCTGATCAACACCGGTCAGAGCTGCATCGCCGCCAAGCGGCTGGTGGTCGTGGAGGCGGTGCGCGAGCCCTTTGAGGAGCTGCTGATCCAGGGCATGCGGGAGGCGCGGATGGGAAACCCGCTGGTGGACCCGGAGGTGGACGTCGGCCCGCTGGCGCGGCTCGACCTGCGCGACAACCTGGCGCGCCAGGTGCGCGAGAGCGTCGAGGCCGGCGCCCGGGCGGTGCTGGGCGGCGAGGTGCCGGACGGTCCCGGCGCCTTCTACCCGCCCACCGTGCTGACGGGCGTGGGGCCGGGGATGCCGGCCTACCACGAGGAGCTCTTCGGGCCGGTGGCGGCGGTCCTCCCGGTGGCCGACGAGGCCGAGGCGATCCGGGTGGCCAACGACACCAGCTACGGCCTCGGTGCCGCGGTCTTCACCCGCGACGTCGGGCGCGGGGAGCGGATCGCCGCCGACGAGCTCGAGGCGGGCTCCTGCTTCGTGAACGCCTTCGTGAAGAGCGATCCGCGGCTGCCCTTCGGCGGCATCAAGGAGAGCGGCTACGGCCGCGAGCTGGCGGCCGACGGCATCCGCGAGTTCGTCAACGTCAAGACGGTCTGGGTCGAGTAGGCGGCTGGTGGAGCCGCTCGAGGAGATCGAGATCTCCTGCCCCTACTGCGGCGAGCCGGTCACCCTCGCCGTCGAGGCCGACCTGGCCGGCGAGCTGGTGCACGACTGCGAGGTCTGTTGCAACCCGTGGCGGGTCACGGTGCGGCGCGACGGGGACGGCGCCCGGGTCGAGGCCCACCGCCTCGACGACTGAGGGGCGCCGTCCCGTCCCGCGGCCGGGGCTACTCCTCGCCCTCCTGGCCGCCCATGAGACCGGCCGAGTTGTAGTGGAGCACGACCAGGATGCGGTCGGAGTGCCGGGAGAAGTCGAAGTTGGTCCTCATCGTCTCCATCCACTCCTTGCGGTCTTCCTCGGACATGGCGGCCATGTTGGCTTCTTCGGCGGCCAGCAGGTCGTCCATGTCGCCCAGATCGCTCATCGCCACGTAGCCGGAGATCCGGTTCATGGCTCCTTCGGCGTGGATCTCCGAGACCATCGCACCGTGCCCGATGATCTTGCCGTCGGCGACCAGCTTGTCCATCATGGGCGCCCGCCTCTTCCTGTACAGGTCGCCCAGCCCGCCGACGGCCTGCATGCTCTGCGCATCGAAGTAGCTGACCAGGATGTAGCCCGGACGCTGGTCCACGTCACCGGCGACGTGAACGAAGCGGGAGATCTCGTCGTAGTGCGAGCCGTGCACGGTGAGCTCGTCCCACGTGGCCTGGTCCGCCGCCATCTCCTCCGGCGTCTTGGCCCCCATGGCGGCCATGAACCGCGAGACGAACTCGTTGACGCCGGCCCAGCTCGTGAAGCTCACCCACTCGAGGTGAGTCCAGTCGTCGCCGGGAAAGTGGTTGACCCCCTGGGCCACGCCCCAGGAGATGGCGTGCCCGTCGGCCAGCAGGCCGTCGTAGATCTTGCCGCCCTCGGTGGCGATGTGGCGTCCCAGCTCGCCCGACTTGCCCGGCTCGGCCGTGATGTAGGACACCCAGAGGATGGGCATGGTCTCCGGCTCCGCCTCCTCGTGGCTCGCCGCCGGCGCCGGCGCCGGCAGAAGCATCAGACAGACCAGGGCGAGAGCCAGAAGCAGTTCCGACCGCGCGATTCTTCCCATGAGAGATCTCCTCGGACGTACGCCGACCCGGGAGGGGGCGGCGCGGTTCAGCAGGAAAGGCCGGGCAACGGGACCCCGGCCCGAGAACGGATTGTCGATGATCTTACCAGATTCCGGCGGGGTGGGGTCGTCCCCGGGCTACCTGTCCGCCCTGCCGGTGTAGGCCCCGCCGGTCAGCACCGAGAAGCCGTTGTAGAGCACCAGCGGACCCGCGGCGTGATGGGTGACGTCGCCGCCGTTGCCGACCACGAAGTCGCCGGCGCCGGTCACGTTCCCCGCCCGCAGCTCGCCGCAGCCGCGCACCGGGGCCTGTACGGTGGTGACGGTGGCGCTCTCCTGCACCAGCGGATCGGTGGCGTCGCAGCTCACCCGCTCCATGGCCCGCTCGGCGCTCCACGGGCCGGGGCAGGTGGCCTCCAGCGCCCGCACCTTCCAGGTGTAGCCGGGGCCCACGGAGAGGGTCGGCGAGCTGGGCTGGACCTGGCACAGGGCGCCGGCGCAGGTCGACCCGGCGGCGTAGGGCGGCGCGGGGGTGAGAGCCTGCGGCGAGCCGTCCTCGCGCACTTCGAGCTCGTAGTCGCTGGCGCCGGGCACCGACGACCAGCGGTAGACCGGGTCGCCGATCACCAGCTCGCCCGAGGGCGAGTTGGCGGAGGGCGCCGTGGCCGGCGGCACGGTGAAGCCCTGCGAGGCGCTCCAGGGGGCCTCGCACGGGTTGAGCGCCCGGACCTTCCAGGTGTAGACGTCGCTGGCCAGGGACAGCCCGGGCGACGCGGTGCAGACCGATCCGGCGCAGACGGCGCCGGCGGCGTAGGTCTGGTCGTGGACGGTGCCGCCCCCCGACAGCTCCACCAGCAGCCGGTAGGAGGTGGCCCCGGCGATCTCCCCCCAGGTGAAGGAGGGGGTGTTCCCCCCCTGGCAGCCGGCCGGCGCGGTCAGGGTGGTCACGGGGCCGGTCGGGCTGGTGGCGACGGTGTAGCTGGCCACCGCGCTCCAGGGGCCGAAGCCGCCGGGATTGCGGCCCCGGACCCGCCACTGGTGGGCCCCGTCGCCGTGGGCCAGGGGGCTGGCCAGGGAGCAGTCGTTGTCCGGGCTCGAGTCGGGCTGGCAGAGGTCGGGCTCGCCGGCTCGGAAGTCCACCTCCTGGAGCCACTCCCGCCAGGCGCCGCTGTCGATGTCGATCTCGTAGAAGGTGGCGTGCTCCCCCGCCCCCTTGGTGAAGTCGAAGGTGGGTGGATCGCCGCAGAAGGCCGCCCCGCCGGCCGGCGTCAGCACGGTGGGCGCGGCCGGCTTGGGAGAGGCGGTCATGGTCTCGAAGAAGCGCAGCCCCAGCATGTCGAAGCCGTCGTTGCCCGGGTGGCCCACCACGCACTTCTCGTTGTAGTGGAGGGAGAAGCAGGTGGTCTCGCTGTGGCCGTGGCGGTCGGTCCCCGCCGGGCAGAGCTCGCTGGCCTGGTCGGCGAAGTAGCGGTTCCGCGCCGCGGTGTAGGAGATGATCTCGGTCCGGAGGTTGGTGACCCAGGTCTTGGCCCAGTTCTTCACGCCTCCCTGGGTGCACGAGGCGGGTCTCTGGGTGGCGTCGGAGACCCAGGGGTGGAACTGGATCACCGAGGCGTGCAGGACGTCCACCCCCACCTCGATGGCGTCTTCGTCCATCGCCAGCAGGTTGGCCTTGATGGCGCTGATGGGGCGGCCGTTGAAGATGTCGTTGGTCCCCTCCATCAGGAGGACCAGGTCCCAGGTCTGGCCGGCGGGCGGGTTGGGCAGGACGGTGTCCCTCAGCCGGGTGATGCCGCCGGAGGTCTCCTCGGCCGCCAGCCCCCGGTTGTGGAGGGAGCAGGTGTCGGGAGCGCACCAGCCGGAGGCGCTCAGACTCGCGGCGAGCTGCTGCTGGTAGTCGTAGGGCGACACCTGGGGGCAGCAGCTCCCCTGGGTGATGCTGTCGCCGAAGGCGGCCACGGTGAAGTCGTCCGCCGTGGCGGGGCTCGCCGCGAGAGCCGCCAGCAGGCCGGCCGCAAGGGTCGCTCCGAGAAGCCCGCTCCTCACTGCGGCGGCCCCCAGGGCGCCACGGCGTCGATCGCGGCCTCGCCGAGCACCCCCGCCGGCCAGATGGCCCGGGGAGCGTCCGGGTCGAGAAGATCCACCAGCGGGGGCACGGCCGGTGTGCCCGAGATCACGGAGTGCCGCCCCGCCGCGCCGGCCGCGCCCACCTCCTGGACGACCCAGGCGGCCCGCTCCGCCTCCCGGTAGACCAGCGCCAGACCCTGCGCCCCGGCCAGGAAGTAGGGCCGGTGCGATCCCTTGCGGCCGAAGGCGCCCGTGAGCGCCCACCCCCCGTTCGGCAGGAGCCGCGCCTGGCGCAGGCGGTAGTCCTGACCGTCGAAGGTGTTCCAGACCACCAGGGCGCCGCCGCCCCGGGTGGCCGCCACCGTCACCGCGTAGTCGGGCACCCGGTTGGGCGGGTTGAGCTGCGCCGGCGGCGACCAGCCCGCCTCGCCTCTCCGGCTCCAGAGGATCTCGGCGTCCCCCTCGAGGTCGTCGGCCGCCCAGACGGCCAGCCACGACCCGTCCTCCAGGACGGCGGCGGCGAGGCCGGTCTGCTGTCCCGTCGCCGGTGGCGAGACCTCCTCCGGACGGCCCCAGCCGGTGCCGGTCCAGGCGGCGGCCCAGACCGTCAGCTCGTCGTACCGGCCCCCCACCAGCCAGAGAAGGCCCGCGAGCTCGAGCCCCCGCATGACGGGGAGCGGCTGGCCGCGGGCGGCGCCGACGCGGGGCGGAAGCGCCGGCAGCTCCGAGAGGACCCCCTCCTTCGACTCCAGTAGATAGATCTCCTGGCCGGGGGGATCGGGGCGGACCCCCGCGGCGATCCAGCCCCTCCTCGTCGCGGCGAGCCGCTCGATCCCCGCCCCCGGGGGCAGCTCGACCGTCACGACCCGTCCGGCGGGCCCCTCGACCCAGGCCCCCTCCACCGTCTCGATCCAGGCGAGGGGCGCCGTCGAGTTGGGCGCCTGCGCCACCCGGATCGGCGCCTGGGCCCAGACGGACGCGGCGACCAGGCCCAGGAGCGGGCCGAGCAGCTTCGGCGAGGATCTCATCGTGACGGTCTCGAGGGTGGAAAGGGCGGAGAAGCTCCCGGCGAGAGGGCAATTCTACCAACCGGCCGTCCTCCAGCGGCCGATCGGCCCGCCAGCTTTGCAACCGCCGTGCCCGAAAAAAAATTACCGGCGGAAGAGAAGGAGGTTCCTCCCGCCGGTGTCGGGGAAGCTTCAGGGGAATGAAGCTGATCTAGACTCGTGCATCTATAGCCGGGCGTCTATGGAAGACGTCACAGCCGGGCCCGGGGGGTTTTCGCCATGAGCGCCGACGAGATGGAGATCTTCAGCCACGACTGGTCGCTGGCGCTGGGCTCGGCGCTCAACGCCAGCGAGGCCTACCGGAAGGCCGCGGGAGATTGGGAGGGGTCGCTGGTCTTCGCCCTGCGGCGGCCGGAGGGGTCGGAGGAGATCGGAACCTACCTCAACCTCGGCGGGGGCATCTGCCGCGAGGCGCGGCAGGCGACGCCGGGCGACGTCGAGGGAGCAGACTACCTGCTGCGCGCCGACGCCCGGACCTGGCGCCGGCTGCTGGCCGGCGAGACCGACCCGATCTTCGCCATCATGACGGGCAAGCTGGAGCTGGCCCGTGGCGGGGTGGCGGGCCTGCTCCCCCACGCCGCCGCCGCGCAGCAGCTCGTCCAGACCGCCGCCGCCCTGGGCGGCCGCTTCCCCGAGGCCTGACCGTTGGCGACCCGGACCTTCCAGACCACCAGCCCCCGCGGCCTCGACCACGAGCTGCTGCCCATGCGGCTGTGGGCGAAGGCCAAGCGGCGGGGCGTCTGGGACCCGCGCGCGATCGACTTCTCCACCGACCGCCGGCAGTGGCCCGAGCTCACCGAGGAGGAGCGCGACCTGCTGCTGCGGCTGACCTCCCTCTTCCAGGCCGGCGAGGAGTCGGTCACCCTGGATCTGCTGCCCCTGATCGGGGTGATCGCCGCCGAGGGGCGGCTCGAGGAGGAGATCTACCTGACCTCCTTCCTCTGGGAGGAGGCCAAGCACGTCGAGCTCTTCCGCCGGTTTCTGGACGAGGTCGCGGGCGACGCCAGCGACCTGTCGCGGTACCACACGCCGAGCTACCGCACGATCTTCTACGACGAGCTCCCGGGCGCCATGTCGGCCCTGGCGGCGGACGCCTCGCCGGCCGCGGTGGCGCGGGCCTCGGTGACCTACAACATGATCGTCGAGGGGGTGCTGGCCGAGACCGGGTACCACGGCTACCAGCGGGCGCTGGAGAGACGCGGGCTGCTGCCCGGGATGCTCTCGGCGGTGAAGCTGCTGCGCGGCGACGAGGCGCGTCACCTGGCCTACGGGGTCTTCCTGCTCTCGCGTCTGGCGTGCGAGCACGGCGAGCCCGTCTGGGCGGCGATCGAGCGCCGCATGGCCGAGCTTCTGACCCCGGCGATGCAGGTCATCCAGGAGGCCTTCGCGGCCTACGAGGTGGTCCCCTTCGACCTCGACCTCGAGGAGTTCTCCCGGTTCGCGATGACCCAGTTCCAGAAGCGGATGACCCGGATCGAGCGCGCCCGCGGCCGCACCCTCGACGAGGTGCTGCGGCAGGACGAAGACGGGGACGAGATCGACAGCGGCGAGCCGCCGTCGTAATATCCCGCCCGATGCCTCTGCACCGATCCCGCCGTCACCGGATCATCGGCGGCGTCTGCGGCGGTCTGGCCGACTGGCTGGGCTGGAGCCCGACCGCGACGCGGCTGGTCTACGTCATCGTGTCGCTCGCGTCGGTCGCCTTCCCGGGGATCCTGGCCTACCTGATCCTCTGGATCGTCATGCCGCTCGAGCCCCGCTAGCTCCGGGGCCGGCCCACCGATGTTCGGCCGCCGCTTCGAGCTCTTCCGGGTCTTCGGAGTGCCGCTGCGCATCGACCTCTCCTGGTTCGTCGTGGCGGCCCTGGTGGCCTGGTCGCTGGCCACCGGCTTCTTCCCCTCGACGGCCGAGGGGCTGGACGGCCGGACCTACTGGGCCATGGGGATCGTCGGGGCGGTGGCGCTCTTCGCCTCGGTGGTGCTGCACGAGCTGGCCCACGCCCTGGTCGCGCGCTCCTACGGCCTCCCCATCCGCGGCATCACCCTGTTCATCTTCGGCGGCGTGGCCGAGATGGAGCGCGAGCCCCCCAGCCCGGCGGCCGAGTTCGCCGTGGCCATCGCCGGGCCGCTGGCCAGCCTGGGGATCAGCGTCGTCTGCTTCGCCGCCTCGGCCCTCGGAGGCGACCTGGGCCTCGGCGGGCCGGCGGTGACGGTGCTCGGCTACCTGGCGGGCATCAACCTGATCCTGGTGGTCTTCAACATGGTGCCCGCCTTCCCCCTGGACGGCGGCCGGGTGCTGCGCTCGGCGCTCTGGCGGGCGCGCGACGACCTGCGCTGGGCCACCCGGGTGACCTCGATGATCGGCGGCGGCTTCGGCCTCTTCCTGATCGCGGTCGGGGTCTGGCGGGTGGTGGCCAACGGCGACCTCTTCGGCGGCCTCTGGATGTTCCTCATCGGCCTCTTCCTGCGCAACGCCGCCCAGATGTCGTACCAGCAGCTCCTGGTGCGGCGCAGCCTGGAGGGCGAGCCGGTGCGCCGCTTCATGGTGGACGACCCGGTCTCGGTGCCGCGGTCGATCTCGGTGGAGGAGCTGGTGGAGCGCTACATCTACCGGCACCACCACAAGCTCTACCCGGTGGTGGACGGCGAGCGGCTGCTGGGCTGCGTCACCACCCGCGACGTCAAACAGTTGCCGCGCGAGGAGTGGACGCGCCAGAGCGTCGGCGCCATCGCCCGGCCCCTGACGGAGGAGAACTCGGTGAAACCCGAAACCGACGCGATGGACGCGCTGGCCCAGATGCGGCGCACCGGCTTCTCGCGCCTGATGGTGGTCGAGGAGGGCCGGCTGCTGGGGATCATCACCCTCAAGGACATGCTGGACTTCCTCGCCCTCAAGGTCGAGCTGGAAGGGGCCCAGGCGGCCGGGGAGGCCGCATGACCCGCGAGCGCTGGGGCACCCGCATCGGCCTGGTGCTGGCGATGGCCGGCAACGCCGTGGGGCTCGGCAACTTCCTGCGCTTCCCGGTGCAGGCGGCCGAGAACGGCGGCGGCACCTTCATGATCCCCTACTTCATCTCCTTCCTCCTGCTGGGGATCCCGCTCATGTGGATCGAGTGGACCATCGGCCGCTTCGGCGGCGCCCACGGCCACGGCTCCACCCCGGGCATGCTGGACGCCCTGACCGCCCGCCGGCGGGGGTGGGTCAAGTACTTCGGCGGCCTGGGTCTGCTGATGCCGCTGGTGGTCTTCTCCTACTACACCTACGTGGTCTCCTGGATGCTGGCCATGAGCTTCTTCAGCCTCACCGGCCGCTACTTCGGCCTGGGCGAGATCGACAGCATGGCCGGCTTCCTGGTGTCGTACCAGGACGTGTTCGACACCGCGGCCGGGGTGCCCGGATGGGCGACGGTGCTCTTCTTCGCCGTCACCTTCGGCTTCATCGCCTGGGTGCTGGCTCGGGGCATCAGCGGCGGCATCGAGAAGCTCGCCCTCTACGGCATGCCCATCCTCTTCCTCTTCGCCTTCGTGCTCATGGCCCGGGTCCTCACCCTGCCGCCGGTCGAGGCCGCCCCGACCGACGGCCTGAACTTCATCTGGAACCCCGACTGGACGAAGCTGGGGGACGCCGGGGTCTGGCTGGCGGCGGCCGGGCAGATGTTCTTCACCCTCTCGGTGGGGATGGGGACCATCCAGTGCTACGCCTCCTACCTGCGCAAGAAGGACGACGTGGCGCTCACCGGCCTCTCCACCGCGGCCACCAACGAGTTCGCCGAGGTGGTGCTGGGCGGCACGATCGCCATCCCGGCGGCGGTGGTCTTCTTCGGCGTCACCCGCACCCGGGAGATCGCCGAGGGGGGCGCCTTCGACCTGGGCATCGTGGCCATGGGGGTGGTCTTCCAGGGCCTGCCCGGGCCGGAGCTGGTGGGACGGCTGGTGGCCTTCCTCTGGTTCTTCCTCCTCTTCATCGCCGGCATCACCTCCAGCGTCGCCATGGCCAGCCCCGCCATCGCCTTCCTCCAGGACGAGCTGGGCATCAAGCGCCGGCAGGCCGCCACGGGCATCGCCGCCCTGGGCTTGTCGCTGGCCGCCTTCCACATGATCTTCTTCCGCTTCGGCGTGCTCGACGAGTGGGACTACTGGGCCGGGACCTTCGGGCTGGTGGTCTTCGCCACCGGCCAGGTGCTGCTCTTCTCCTGGGTCTTCGGCATCGGCCGCGGCTGGGAAGAGCTCCACCGGGGCGCCGACATCCGCGTCCCGTCCATCTTCCGGCCCGTCATGAAGTGGGTCACGCCGGCCTTCCTGCTGATCCTGCTGGGCTGGTGGGGGGCCACCGAGGCCTTCCCCATCCTGCTCATGCGCGACGTCGAGGACCCGGAGACCCTCCCCTACCGCTGGGCCAGCCGCCTGCTCATGGTGGCCCTGGCGGCCGTCTGCGTGTGGCTCATCCGCAAGGCGTGGCGCCGCCGCGCCGTCATCGAGAGGGAGGCGAGGCCATGACCCCCTTCGCCCTGGGCTTCATGACCGTCAGCATGGTGGCGGTGACCGCTCTGGCCGGATTCTGCCTGCTGCGCATCGTGCGCGAGCCGGAGGATCCGCCGGGCGACGACGACGTGTAGGCCGGCGGCCGGCCCGCAGCCGGGAGCTCGGGGGTGCGGCGGCGACGCCGCCGCACC
>JAWWBN010000004.1:0-43225 GCA_033720955.1 Thermoanaerobaculia bacterium
CCACCGATTCCGAGTGAGCTCGCGACTCAAGGACGACTTTGACAACGGCGAGCCCTACTATCCGTTCGATGGTCAGCAGATCTGGCTACCCAGCAGGCCAGAGGATCGCCCGGGAAAAGAATTCTTGGAGTGGCATGCTGATGAGATGTTCAACGGCTAGACAGCAATGATCTTATTGGTGGAGCCGATCGGGATCGAACCGACGACCTCTTGAATGCCATTCAAGCGCTCTCCCAACTGAGCTACGGCCCCACGTTCTTGGGATGACCGGGCGGCCCGGGGGCCGCATGGCATCGGGGAGACTAGCCGCGGGGCGAGCGTGGTGTCAACGGCGACGGCGCTCCTCGGCTGATCTCCACGGCGACCGCGCGCGGCACTCTCGGTGGCGGTCTCGAGCGCTCCACCTTGGTCGAACCGCCACCTGGCTCCGGACGAGGAGGCCTGCAGGCTCGGCAGGTCTCCAACTGACCCTCTGCCTCCTTCGACTACGCGCGATCCGATGAGTCCAAAAGGGGGAAGGTGGTGAAGAAGAGGCTCTCGAGGTGCCCGACGTTTAGCTGGGGCGAGGTCGAGGCGGCCGTCGGTTAGGAGCTGATCGTCTATCGCCTCGACGAGGAGCGGCGGCCGGCGGAGGCGGTGTCATGTCCCAGCCCGGCGTGACGATAGGGGTGGTAGTGGAAGAGCGGGCGGCCCGTTCGGGGAGCCTGGGAAAGAAGCGGCGCTTCCGGACTCTGTCCCACTGAGACCGACAGAGAGGTGCCGCTCCCTTTGCGGTGCGGCGCTCCCGACCGCCCCGGGGAGGGGAGCCTCTCTGCACCCGACCCGAAAGGACGCCACCGATGCCCCGACCGAACGCCGTCGCCGCGTATCTCGTCTCGTCCCTGCTCGCCGTCTCCCCGCTCGCGGCGACGGCGGTCTTCGACGTCACCGACGGGCCGTTCAGCGATCCGGAGATCGTCGTCGTCGACCTGACGCCGGCCAACGCCCCGATCAACGAGCTGACCGGAGCGCCTCCGAGCTCGGCCGACTTCCAGTACCAGTTCACGGTGAGCGGTGTGACCTTCCTGTTCGAGAGCCTCAACGGCGCGGCGCTGTATCCAGATCCGGCGAGCAACCCCGGGCTGCTCTCGTTCGGTCTCGCCGGGCCGGCGGTGAGCGTGGTCATCAGCCCGGCGGTGGCGGCGGCCGGGTTCTTCGGCCTCCAGGAGGACGGCTGTCCCGGCGCCACCTTCGCCGGCAGCGGCGGCAACGAGCAGGTCTTCTGGCCGCCGCCCTGCCCCGCGCCCGCCTTCTTCGGCGCCCACGAGATCGGCGATATCGCCGCGATCGACCTGTCGCGGCCGGCCTCGGTCTGGTGGGCGACGGAGCTGCGCTTCCTGGCACCACCGAGTGGCCCGGGGGCCCTGGCGGATCTGGGGGTGACCAAGGCGTCGGCCTGCGTCGGCCCTCGCTGCACCCGCATCGACATCGGGCTGATCGCCGCACTCAACGGCGTGCCGTTCGAGTTCCGGGTCTGGGTGGACAACAACGGTCCCGACAACACCAGCAACGTGCTCGTCTCCGACTTCCTGCCCGCCGGTGTGTTCACCGGCTCGCCGACGCCCGGGGTCGTGTTCGACGGCGACACCAACGTGGCGACTCTGGCGGAGCCTCTCCTCCCCGCATCCCTGTTTCTCGCCCTGACCCTCGAGGGCGAGACGCCGACCAGCCCCTCGGAGTTCAGTTGCGGTCACCAGCTTCTGAATGTGGCCACCGTCTCGTCGTCGGCGACGGATCCGAAGCTGGTGGAGGATCCCTCCGACGACCCCCTGGTCAACCGCAATCTGGATACCGCCGTCGTCGTGTTCGACAACGCGGCGGTGAGCGGCATTTCGGAGATCTGCGACAACGGCATCGACGACAACTGCGACGGCCGGGTGGACTGCGCCGACACGACGCAGTGCGACTGCCGGCCGACGCTGCCGCCCCTGCCGGGAGGAGACCCGCTCTGCTTCGGCGGCTTCGTGGCGGGCCTGGTCGAGCTCGGGCTGCCTCCGTCGACCTGTCTGCCGGACACGAACGACGCCCCCGAGCACGGCTGCTCGGTGCCGCGCGGCGAGTGTGGAGGGGTGACGGTGCCGGCCTTCTGCTGCGACCCGGGCTCGTGGTCGAACCCCGGAATCACGCTCGACCTGGCCCAGTGCGACGTCGGGGTCCCCGGCTGCGCACCACGCGATCCGAACTTCAAGGAGGCCGAGCCCGGCGTCAACCTGCACGGCTACGGCTACGCCGCCCCCGGCCAGACGATCGCCTACACCATCCACTACGAGAACGTCGGCAACGCCGACGCGCACGACGTCGAGATCCTGGACGTCCTCGACCCCGATCTCGACGACTCGACCCTCGTCGTCGCCGACGGCGGGGTCTACGACCCGGGAAGCCGGCTGCTGCGGTGGACCGATCCGGTGGTGCCACCGGCGACCCCGCGCTCGGTGAGCTTCGAGGTGGCGGTGCGGGCCGACGCGCCGCCGGGCACGCGGGTGCGCAACGTCGGCACCATCATCTTCCCCGACGCGGTGCCGCCGTCGCGGATCGACACCAACTTCGTGGAGCACGTCATCCCCGACCCCGCGCTCGACCTCGCGCCCGATCTGCGGGTCGCGGGCTGCACCGAGGTGGCGCCCGGCGAGTACAGCGTCGATCTCGTCAACGACGGCGCCGGGTTCGCCTACCACGTCGCGGCCACGATCAAGGAGGCGCCGCCGGGGGTCGTCGTGCACCAGGGCCGCGCGGGAGCGTTCTCCCACCCGGACGACCTGGCCTCGCTGCCGACCGTGCTCGCCTTCGCGACGACCACCAGCGCCGACACCGTCTCCTTCACGACCCGGGCGGCGGGCGATCCGTGCGCCGAGATGGTCTGGACCCTCGAGTGGCAGGACATCGCCGGCAATCGGTTCTCCGAGGATGTCTCCTCCAACGATCCGCCGGAGGCCCGCTGCCAGGACGTCGTCGTCCCCACCGAGGAGGGGGTCTGCACGGCCCGGGCGTCAGTGGACGCCGGCTCGTTCGACCCCGACGGCGATCCGATCGTCCTGAGCCAGCAGCCGCCCGGTCCGTACGGCGAGGGCGCGACCGCGGTCGAGCTCACCGTGGAGGACGACCGCGGCGGGAGCGACCGCTGCCAGGCGACGGTGACCGTGGTGGACGAGGCGTCGCCGATCGTCGAGTGCAACGCACCGGCGACGATGACGCCGCCCGAGGCGCCCATCTCCCTCACCGCCACCTCGGCCGACAACTGCGGCGCGGCCGACACCGTCGTGACCGGCTATGACTGCTTCCAGTTCACCCGCAAAGGCAAGCGGATCGACAAGACGAGCTCGTGCGTCGTCAGCTTCGCCGGCGACACCCTCACCATCTGGGACTCGGGCGGCGTGGGCGACATCATCACCTGGCGGGTCCGGGCGCAGGACGACGCCGGCAACGCCATCTCCCGTCGGTGCCGGATCGACGTGGTGCGGCCGGGAGGCGGCGCGGCGGAGAGCTCGCCGTCCGGAGCGAGCCCCCACCCGGGCCCCGGCCGCCCGGATAGCATGGGCCGCGGAGAGTTTCGTGGCGGGGCCGGAACCCGATGAGCGCTTCGAGCGGCTCGTACGCGAGCACGCTCGCCTCATGCGGTCCGCGATCCGGCGGGTCTGCGGGCGGCGGCATGGAGCGCTCGCTCCCGACGTGGAGCAGGAGGTCTACCTCGCCCTCTGGAGGCGTCTCCGGAACCCTCGACGGATCGATCATCCGGCCTCGTACGTCTACAAGGTGGCGCTGACGACGGCGCTGGCGATCGTGCGACGGATCGAAAGGGAGCTCCGCCTTGCCGTCGCCGAGGAGAGAGCTCCGCGGGAGGCGGCGCCGCTCGTCGGCGGACTGACGGCCGCCGAGCGCGCGGTCGTTCTCGGCGAGACGCTCGCGACGCTCGAGCCGGACGAGGCCCGAGCGCTGCGCGCCTATCTCGCGGGCTTCAGCCACGGCGAGGTGGCGGAGCTCTACGGCTGGACCGAGTCGGTGGCCCGTCACCGCATCTACCGCACCCTCGAGCGGCTGCGGGAGCGGGCCCGAGCCAGGGAAGGAGAGTCCGATGAGTGACGCGCCCAGCGACGATCGGCCGATGAGCCCGGCAGCCCTCGACTCGTGGCGCGAGGCCTACGCCGCGGGGCCGGGGGACTCCGGCGGCGAGCATCCGGCCGAGGAGCGGCTCGCGGCCCTCGCCACCGGCGAGCTGACGGGCGAAGAGCGCACCCGGCTCGCCGACCACGTGGTCGTCTGCGCGAGCTGCCGCGCCGCCTACCGGACCCTCGTGGACCTCCACCGGGCGGCCGGGCGGATCGAGCCGACCCCCGTGCGCGCGGTGGGCCGGCGATGGCTGGTCGTTGGCGCCAGCGCGGCGGTGCTCGCCGCGGCGGTTGGACTCGCCATCTTCGGGTCGGGCGCGCCGGAGAGCGACCCGGTCGTGCGCGGGCCGCGGGTCGGGCAGATCGACATCGCGCCGGCGGACGGGGCGCAGCTCGATGCGGCCCCGCGGCGCTTCTCGTGGACCCCGATCGCCGCCGAGGAGGAACCGAGCGGCGGGACCACCTACCGGGTCGTCCTCTACGATGCGGAGTCGATCCCGGTCTGGCGCAGCGAGGCAACCGCGACGCCGGCGGTCGAGCTGCCGCCGGCGGTCGGGGAGGCTCTGGCCCCGGGTACCTACTACTGGCGGATCGTGACCGACGACGGCTGGGCGGAGCGGATCTCGCCGCTGGCTCGTTTCGAGATCGGGCGGTGAGGCTCGCACCGCTCCTCGCCGTCGCCCTTCTGGCGGGCGCGGATCCGCGGCTCATCGCCGCCGACTCTCCAGCGAGCGACTGCGACACCCTCGTGGCGACGGGCGCTGCCCGGGTGCTCTCCGACCTCGAGGCGGCGCTCGTGCGGCTCGAAGAGTGCTCCGGCGCGGCGCGGCGCCGCGGCGACTCCGCCCGGGAGGCGGAGAGCCTCCGGCTGGTGGCGGAGCTCCACGGCATGGCCGGCCGCTGGCGGAAGAGCCTCGGCGCGGCGGAACGGGCGGCGGCGGCGGCTCGGGAGGCCGGCGACCCGGAGAGGGAGGCGTGGGCTCTGCTCGCGCAGGGCGACGCGCTCTACTACCTGTGGAGGTTCGACGAGGCCGCGCGGGTCTTCGGTGAGGCGTTGGCCCTCTTCCGCGAGGCCGGCGACGCCGTGGGCGAGGCGCACGCCCTCAAGAACCTGGGTATCTCACAGGTGCCTCTCGGGCGCCGGGACCTGGCGCTGCTGCACCTGGAGGCGGCGATGGAGCGGTATCCGCAGTGGCGCGACGACGAGCTCGCCGTCTCCATCCTCGGCAACCTGGGCACGATCTACGCCCGCCTCGGGGCGCCGCTGTCCGCCCGCCGGACCTTCGAGCGGGCTCTCGCGATCGCGCGCCAGCGCGGCCGCCCCGGCGAGATCGCCGATCTCCTCGGCCGCCTCGGCGACCTCTACCTCGGGCTCGGGCGCGCGCGCGACGCCCGACGGCTCTTCGAGGAAGCCGTTGCCGAGGCCAGCGAAGCCGGTCCCGCCGCGGTGCTGCCGCTGCTCGAGGGCTCCGCCTGGGCGCTGGCGCAGACGGGCGACCGAGCGGCGGCGAGGGCGAGGCTCGAGCGCCTGGTCGAGGCGCTCCGGGCGGACCGCAATCGGATCGGGACCTGCCTGGCGTTGACCGATCTCGCCTGGCTGCTCGAGGGGGAGGACCCGGAGGGGGCGGCGGCGCGGTACCGGGAGGCCGGGGGCCTGGCTGGGACCGTCAGCCTGCCGTGCCGCTGGGAGTCCGAAGCGGGTCTCGCCCGGCTCGCGCGCCGGGAGGGCGATCTGACAACGGCGATCGAGGCGCTGGGGAGAGCGCTCGCCGCCGTCGAGCAGCGCCGCGCGGAGCTGGTGGCCGATCACGACCGCCGAGCGCTCGCCGCGCGAACCGACGCTCTGTACCGGGACCTCGCGGAGGCGGCGATCGAGCGCGCCGGCGTGCGGGGCTTCGCGAGCGACCTCGATCTCGCCTTCCACGCGCTCGAGCGCATGCGCGCCGCGTCGCTCCAGGCGATGATCGAAGCGCGGCTCGCAGACGTCGAGGCGCCGGCGGGCCGGGAGGGCGCCTACCTCCGCCGCCTCGAAGACGAGATCGCGAGGCTGCGGTCGCGAGTCGAGGCCGGGGAGCCGGGCGATCGCGAGACGGCGAGGCTCCGGGAGCGGCTCGAGCGCCGCCAGATGGAGGCAGACGAGCATCGGCGCAACCGGCGCCGGGTCCGGGCGGACGTTCCGCCGCCCGCCGCGCTCACGGCGGCCCAGGTCCGAGCCCGGCTGCCCGGCGATGCGGCCCTGGTCTCGTATCTCTTGGGCGAGGAGAGCTCCTTCGCCTTCGTCCTCACCCGCGACGAGCTCCGGCTGGTCGAGCTGCCGACCACGGCTGCCCGGGTGACGGAGCAGGTCGGGGGCTTCCTCGAGCTCCTCGAAGACTCCCGGCACTCCGGCTGGGCCGCGGTGGGCCGGCGGCTCCATCGCGACCTGGTGGAGCCGTGGATGAGCAGGCTCGACCCCCGGACCGCGCTGCTGGTGGTCGTCCCGGACCGCGCGCTGCGCTCGCTTCCGTTCGAGAGCCTGCCGCTCGATGCCGGCGCCGACCGCCTGTTCGTCGAGGAGGTCGCCGTGGCCTACTCGCCCTCCGCCACCGCCCTCTTCGACCTCGTCGAGGCGCCGACGACGACCGACGATCGGCAGGCGCAGGGCGACGCCGACGTCCTGATCCTGGCCGAGCCGTTGATAGCCGACGGCGAGCGGACCGCGCACCGCCCGTTGCGCGCCCTCTACGAAGAGGACGGCCACGACCTCGCGCCGGTGCCCTTCGGAGGGGTGGAGGCGGCGCGGATCGCCCGCTACGCGCGGCGGGCCCGGACCCTCGCCCGGGGGGACGCGACCGAGGCGCGGCTGAAGGCGATGGACCTCGCCCGCTTCCGGGTGCTGCACCTGGCGACCCATGCGCTCTTGAGCGCCCGGGATCCGCGGCGCTCGGCCCTCTACCTGGGCCTCGATGAAGACGGGGTGGAGGACGGCTTCCTGCAGGCGCGGGAGATCGAGCGCCTGCGGCTCGACGCCGAGCTCGTCGTGCTGTCGGCATGCCGGACTGCGCGCGGGGAGCCGGCGGCGGGAGGGGTCGGGATCGAGAGCCTCGCCGAGGCCTTCTTCCTGGCGGGCGCCCGCTCGGTCGTCGGGACCCTCTGGGACGTCGAAGACCGGGCGGCGATGTCGCTGTCGACCTCGTTCTACCGGCAGTTGGCCGCGGGGCTGGGCAAGGCGGAGGCGCTCCGCCGGGCCAAGCTCGAGGCCGTGGCCGGCGGCGCCCCGCCCGCCGCGTGGGCCGGCTTCGTGCTGATCGGCGAGCCGTTCGCGGGTGTCTCCGTCGTCGAGCCGCGGCGCCGGCTGGCGACGCCCCTCGCCGCGATCGCCCTGATGGCCGTCGCGCTGGCGGCCGGAGCGGTGTGGAAGGTGCGCCGGGACCAGGAGGCCCTATGAACTTCATGACGATCCGCAGGACAGCGGAGGCCATGGCAAGGCAGGCAAGCGTTCTCTTCCGGATCCTGGGGCTGGCGTGCGCTCTGACGCTGGGCCCGGCGGCTCCGGCGGCCGGTGTCGAGTTGATGGTCGGGCTCGTTCTCCTCGTGGACTCGAGCGACATGGTCACGGTCAAGCCGGACCACGGCGTCACCCGGTTCCCCGGTCCGGTCGGCGACTGCCCCTCCGGCATGGCCACCTGCAGCTACCTCTATCTGAACGGCTGGGGCCACGTCAGCGGGACGGTGGAGTGGCGAGACACCAACGCGAAGCTCACTCTCCGGCTCGACGGCTCCGGGGTGGACGTGTCGAACCCCGGCGGAGTCGCGAACGACAGCGGCTCGGCCTCGAAGATCGGCCACGCCAACCTGACCGGCGACGCGACCTTGGGGTCTGCTCTGCGCGCGGCCGCCGGCTCCCTCACCGACGACTTCACCTCGGTCGTGGCCACGAACACCGAAGAGGAGCCCGATCTCGACTACGAGGTCAGCGGCTGCGTGATGTTCGCCCCTCCCGACCTGACGGCGGTGTCGCCCATCGTGAGCGACACGGCGGTCACGCCGGGTCAGCTCTTCGATCTCAGCGTCTCCGTCCAGAACGTGCCCGCCGGAGGGGCGACGACCGTGGGGAAGCCGTGCGAGAACACGACCCTCACCTTCTACCGCTCGGACGTCTTCGGCATCACCACCTTCGACACCGAGATCGCCTCACAGACGCTGCCGCCCGTCCCGGCCTTCGCGGCCCGCCAGGAGACCGCGACGGTCTCGATCGACATGGAAGAGGACTACTGGCTGGGCGCCTGCATCGAACCCCTCTGGGGCGAGGTCAACGCGACCAACCAATGCTCGGCCGGCGTGCGGGTGATCGTCGGCCCTCCTTGCGAGACCGTGACCGTGTCGAACCAGAACGTGAGCACCATGACGACCTTCCAGGCGTGCGGAACCCTGGTCGCGGGATCCAACCTCACCGTGACGACGTCGCTCGGAGCCAGCTTCGTCAGCGGCGACACGGTGACCCTGGACAACGGCTTCGACATCGGCCTCGGCGCCGAGGCGCAGATCGGCGTCTGCGGCCAGGATCTCTGTGTCGCCAGCGCCTCGCCCCTGGACAGCGCCTGCCATCCCTGCGTCGAGACGGTCTGCCTCGAAGACCCGACCTGCTGCACCTCGGCGTGGGACGACGACTGCCGGGAGCTGGTGCAGACCGAGTGCGAGCTCGTCTGCCCGTAGGCACCTGGAGATCGCCGAGTGTCGGCCGGCCCGTGCTCGGCGGGCCAGTCATCTCCGCTCGGTAGCCCGGCGCCCGGACCCCGTCCCGCTTCTCCGAGTCCTCTGTCACGGTCAAGCGTCCACCCTGCCCGTGGAGGGACGGCTTCGGGAGCGCCGAGCTTGCAGGGTCCGTCGCGGGGCATCCGGCGGGCAAAGCTCGCCTCCCCACCCTTCTCTCGACGGCCTGGTGTATTCTGGGAGCCTCTTCGATCCCTCTGGATGACCGCTCTGCGGTCCGCTGCCGATGAGTCTCTCGGCCGCCTCGCTTCTCTGGATCGCCCTCCTGCCGGGGCAGGCCGATCCAGGTCCCGGCCCTTCCGGGCTCTCCCCCCTCTTCGGGCCCGAGGACCCGCTCACGCTTACGGTGGAGACGCCGTGGGTGGAGCTCACCTACCGGCCCGAGTCGGGGCGCTCCCGCGACGCCAGGGTGTTCGTCGGCCCCCCGGGGGGCGAGCTCGGTCCGATTCGGGCCTCGGTCGCCGTCCGGGGCAAGTCCCGCCTGGCCGTCTGTGACTTTCCGCCCCTGACTCTCCGGCTCGCCGCGGATCAGGTGGCGGGCACCCTCTTCGAGGCCGACCGACAAGTCCACCTCACGCCCCGGTGCAAGCTCCCGTCGGAGTACCTAGAGATCCTGGAGCTCGAGCTTCTGGCCTACCGGATCTTCGCCCTGGTCTCCGACGCCGGTCTGCGAACCCGGAGGCTGGACCTGGTCCCCGCCCGGCCGGGGCGCAAGGGGCGTCCGAGCCCCGTTCCCGCGTTCCTGGTGGAGGATCTCGGGCTCGCCGCCGCCCGCTCGGGGCTCGCGTGGCTCCAACCGAAGGCCACCCAGCTCCCCTCCTTCGACCCGGACGCCCGGGCCCTCTTCGCCCTCTTCCAGTTCCTGATCGGCAACACCGACTGGTCGATCATCACCGGCCCGCCCGGCGAGCCCTGCTGCCACAACGCCGCCATCTTCGGGCGGCCGGGTTCGGACTCCGGGTGGATGCCGATCCCGTTCGACCTGGACAGCGCCGGTCTCGTCGACGCCCCCTACAGCGTCCCCGGCCCGCGGCTCGGCATCAAGTCCACCCGAGAGCGGCTCTACCGCGGCCACTGCGACCTCGACCGGCGCCGCCTGGAGGACGCCATCGCCCGGTTCGAGCGGGCCCGGCCGGCGATCTTCGCGCTCGTCGAGGGGAGCGAGCGGCTGAAGTCGCGCGCCAAAAAGCGGGCGGTCGAGTTTCTGACCGGGTTCTTCGAGATCGTGACCGACCCGGAGCGGCTCGCCGAAGAGGTCCTCGCGCGCTGCCGCGAACGGTGACGGGCGGCCCGCCGTCGCCGTCGCTCCACGCGCCTCTCCTGGCCGCTCTCTTCGGCGGGTAAGATGCCCGCCAGGTCTCGATCTTCCGGCGGCGCCCCGCTTCGCCGCCGGGTTCTCTTGGGGGATCCCGTGAGCCGGCGTACCGCTTCGTTGCCCGTTCTCCTCGCCTTCCTCTGCACCTCCGTCGGCGCTCTCGACCCCCCGGTCCCGGTCTCGCCGGGGCGCTCGGAGCGGATCGTCACCATCGCCGACGGCTGTCCGACCTTCAGTTGGGGAGCCTCGGCCGGCGCGCGGCGCTACGAGCTGGCCGTCGTCCGCGAGGGCGACCCCCGCGCCGAGGCCCGCGAGGGGCTGCGGGTCGAGATCGTGGGCTCCTCGTCGTCGTGGACGCCCGACCTCGCGCACTGCCTGGAGGCCGGGCGGCGCTACGGGTGGTCGATCCGGGCGGTCTCCGAGACGGTGGTCTCCGACTGGTCCGAGCCCAGCCTGTTCGAGGTCGAAGCGGCCGGCGGCCCGACCGCCCGGGGGGAGGTGGCGGAGGCTCTCGAGCTGCTGCTCGACCATCTCGACCGCTCGGAGGACCCGGCCGTCGCGCTGCGAGAGCTCCTCGAGACGGCCGGCTCGACGGCCGGGGCGGCGCCGGCGGCTGCCTCGGCGGCGGCCGGCACGGGCTCGGGCGCCGCGAGCGGCACGCCGACGGCGCCCGCTGCGCCGGAGCCGCAGGATGCCTTCTCCGCTCCCGCCGCGATGGACGTGATCCAGAACGTCTCGGGGGAGCAGGTCGCCTTGCGCGGGGTCGCCATCGGAAGCGGCTCGGGGGCCAAGTTCGGCGTCGCGGCCAAGGGGAGCGTGGGGGCGCTCGCGGTGGGCACCCTGGTGGGGCTCGACGCGCGGGTCGCCACCACCGTCGGCAACCCCTTGGGCACGGCCGGCGCCGAGCTGGCCACCGGGAGCGGGGTGACCTCTGGGTTCAGCGGCGTCGTCGGCCGCACCTCCCAGGCGGAAGGCTACGGCGGGTTCTTCTTCAACCTGGATGCCGGGGGCATGGCGCTCGGCGCCGGCGCCAACGCCGCGACCGTCGAGGAGCCGCCGTTCCGGGTGGAGAGCGGCGGCGCGGTCCACGCTCCCGGGGTCGCCCTCGGCCTCGCGGCCTGCGGCGCCTCCACCATCTCCTCGCGCTCCGGCTGCAACGACCACGACATCCTCCTGGAGAGCAACGGCGACCTGACGGTGCGGCTCAACAAGGACCTGGCCGGCCCCGGCTCGAACGAGTTCACGGTGAAGGACGGCAACGGGAACATCCGGCTGCGCGTCTTCGAAGACGGCACCACCCAGATCTTCGGATCTCTGGAGATCAGCGACCGCGCCGCCGTGCGCGGGCTGACGGGCACGCGGGCGATGGACTTCGGCAGCGTCGCGGCGGGCAGTTGCAGCGGCACGGTCTTCTTCTCGGTGTCGGGAGCGGGCACCGGCGACCGCGCGGTCCTGATCCCGCCCGAAACGCTGCCGTCGGGCCTGTTCCTGGTGCCCATCGAGATCTCGGGCGGCGGAATCCGGGCCCGGATGTGCAACCTCACCGGCAGCGCGGTGGATCCGCCGTCGCTGTCGGTCCAGTACGTCCTGCTCCGCTGAGACGGCGGACCGCTCAGCGCCGCCGGGCACGATCGAGCGGCCTGGCCAGGGTGATCAGGAGCGAGCTCGTGTCGCCGGGGGCACGCGCGGGGTCGCCGGTGGCCAGTAGCTGCCTTGCCTCGCCCGAGATCGCGACCGCGTGGTACAGGTCGACGTCCTCGACTCCGGCCCCGGCGACCAGGTCGTTCAGGGTGGTCAGGCCGCTGGCGGCGGTCCACACGAAGGCCAGCGAAGGCGGGTCGCCCTCGTTGACGAAGCTCGACTGGAGCACTCCGACCACGGCGCGGCCGCCATCGGAGACGTCGAGGGCCTCGCTGCGGTCGTAGTCCTCCTCGCGCCCCAGCTCTTCGATCACCGTGAACCCGCGGCGCGACGTCCAGACGAACGGCGCCCAGTTGCCATCTCGCGACAGCGCGCCGACGGCGGCGGTGGCGGTGGGGTTTACGGCGCGAAGCGACGCGAGGTCGTAGCCCTCGGGCGGCGTCGCGATCGTCGCTTCGCCGGCCCGGCTCCACCGTACCAGCACCCGCCGCCCCTCGAGCTCGGACCACCCCAGGGCCGCCGAGCCGTCGGCGGCGACGAAGCTCGCCGTGCTGGCCTCCCCCACCGCCAGGTCCCGGCGCCGCCTGCCGCGCTCCCAGAGCGCCGCCCGCGGCTGCAGCTCGCCGCTCAGGGTCTCGCCCACGATCACCCTCCCGTCGGCGCTCACGTCCCACGCCCTGGATCCGGCGCGTGGCGAGGACAGCAGCCGCAGCGCCAGCCGCGGCGGGTCGCCCGAACGACGCACGGACCATCGGGCGGCGCGCACGGCGGCCGGCGGCGGGCTCGTCACGTGGCCCGCGACGATCCGCCCGTTCGCCGAGACGGCGGCGGCGGTGCCGGAGCAGGGCTGGCGGGGCCGGGGCCGGGGCGAGCACGGGGTAGGCAGGAACCGGTAGCCGTGCTCGGGCGTCCAGAGGAACGGCAGCGAGCGGAACAGGCGGCGGAACAGGTTGGCCCCGACGACCGCCTGGCTCGGCGAGATGTCGTGCAGAAACTGGATGTTGTCGTTGAAGTAGATCCTCTCGCGGACGGAGAACACGTGGACGACGCCGGCCGCGTCGCGGAGGAAGCCCACGTAGGTGTCGTTCCAGCTCACCCCGTCGCCGTCGTGGTCCCAGCGCGAGCTGCCCGCGATCAGGCCGAGATCGAGGTCGGCGATCGTGACCTGCGGCTCGTGCAGGTCCGCCCGGCCTCCGACGCCCTCCACCGTGGACGCGACGGGGTCGACCGCCAGCCGCCCGGGCTCCGGCCAGGCGCGAGCCGGCGCCAGCAACGCCCCCACCACCGGCACGGCGAGGAACCACTTCAGCGGAGCGGGGAAAGCCGACGAGAAGGGCCGCATGAGCACCTCCGTACGCCAGCCCTTTCTGGCAGCAATCCGCGTGCCCGGCGGCGGCGAGGACCCCCCGCGCGAGGGACCGCTGACCTCCCCACGCGGGCGGTCATTCGACGACGCCGTCGCAACCGGCCCCTACTGCGCCGGCGCCACCCTCAAGACCCCGTACGACGTCAGGACCGGCACGGTCACCTGGACGTACCCACCTGTCCACTTCGCCTTCAGCTCCTCCCCCGCCGCGTCCCCGGGGCGCACCCACGTCACTTCGTACTCCCCCTCCGGCATCTCGATCTCGATCTCGATCTTCTTCTTGCGGCGGAAGCGGTCTCGGGTGGGATCGTAGTCGTAGTTGACCACGTGCACCACCCGCTCCTGCGTCCCCCGCTTGCGGTAGGCGAATACCGAGACCTTGCTGGCACCGGTGACCCGGGTCAGGTCGCCGGCGACCGCGCGGACGCGCTGGGTCAGACCGTCTCGGACCGAGCGGGCTCCCGCCGCGTTGTACCGCAGGCCCAGCGGCTCGGCGAGATACTCCACCGCGCCGGCGCCCAGTTCGTTGACGCCCGGCGTCGTCAGGCTCCGCAGCTGCCCCCGGGAGGCCGGCCGGCCCCTCTCGTCGTGGGTGCCCACGCTCTCCATCGCGATCACCCGCCCGCCCCGCTTCACGTACTTGAGCAGCGCCCGCACCTGGCGGGCGCTCATCGCGAACGCGTTCTCCACCACGATCACATCGTAGGGCTTGAAGTCGCGGAGCTTGACGCGGTCGGGAGCGAAGCGAGCGTCCGGGAGAAACACCACTTCGTGCTGGATGTTGGCGCCGATCAGGAGCTTCGACAGACCCCAGTAGCCGTAGAGGTGCGGCGGCGCCTCGCTCAGCCCCTCGAGCGCGAGCCGCTGGTTGAAGTGGGAGGCCGAGGAGTAGACGACAGCCACCCGAGCGAGCGGCTCGAGGTCCTCGTAGAGATCCGGGTTGTCGAGAATGAAGGAGTTGACCTCGACGACGGCGCGGAAGTTCGGGCGGATCGAGCGGATGTAGTCGCCGCTCTTTTCGTCCAGCCGCAGGATGTCGCCTTCGTTGTAGATCACCTGGCCGCCTGCGCCGTAGACGTCGGCGAGCACGAAGCGCATGAGGTTGCGGGGCTTGTCGGGCGGCACGGCCCGCGGGCGGCTTCTCAGGATCTCGGGCAGCACTACGATGGGCGTGTCCGCGGCGGCGCGAGCCATCTTCACCAGGGAGGCGGCGAGGTCGGTTTCGCGCCGGCTTCCCAGCTTGAAGTAGAAGAACTCCGAGATCACGAAGTCGCTGACGTCGGTGGTATGGAAGATCCACTCGGCCACGTTGTCGGTGACCAGGTAGTCGATGCCGTGCTCTCGGGCGGCGTAGTCGCGCAGGTCGTCGCGAAAGCGGGAGTAGAACTGCTTGGCGTACTGGTACTCGTAGATGTAGAAGGCCGCCGCCAGGCCCGCGAGCGGGAAGTCGTTCCAGCTCTGCTCGAGGCCGCGCTGCCGGATCCAGGCGCCGTAGTCGAAGGTCCCGATGTCGGGGATGCCGAAGGCGCGAAGCTGGGCCGGCGTGTACTCCCCCTCCAGATGGGCCCGGAAGTCCTCCATGGTGAAGGGGTCGAAGGAGCCGCCCGGCTTGCCCTCCACGACGCGGGCGTTGCCGAAGTACCCGTCCACGTGCATGCCGCCCGCCCCCAGGTCGGCGGCCAGCTTGCCCCACTCGAGGAGCTGGTCGTAGTAGCCGGGGTGATGCAGGTTGGGCGCGAATCCCGACGGCGACGGGATCGGGTCGCCGTCGATGTCGAGGGCGGCCAGCTCCGGGTCGGTGGGAAACTCCATCCAGGCGTTCTCGAACTGGACGCTGCCGTGGTAGATGCCCCCTCGCGCCTGCCAGTGCTCGACGCCGTTGATGAAGAACTCCCGCTCGTTGTGGGGGGAGAAGCCCCACGGCACTCCGGTGAACGGCGCCTCGGCCTGGCCCTTGCCGGTGAAGACCTGGATCTCGTCGAACCAGGCGGGGGGGTTCGAGGCAACCGCGGCGAGGGGGGCCACGAGGAGCGGGAGGAGGAGACCGAGCGCGACTCGCCGGCGGAGCCGCGGAGCGGTGGTGGCGGCGGCGACGCGAGGTCGCGCCATCAGAGGGTGGCGACGCCGGGCCCGGGCGTCGCTCTGCTCTCGGCTCTTCGGGATCCTGGGCAACCTGGCCTCTCCCCGCTCGAGACGCTCGGGGCGCGGCGCGCTCGCTCCGGTCTCGCGAGAGCGAGCGACCTGTCGTCGGCCTCGGGAGTTCCCGGGCACCCTACCACGTCGGGCTCCTAGACAGACGGCTCGTCGGCGCCGGCCGCCGCGGATGCGTGGGACACCGCCCGACCCGACTACCAGACGACCACCGACAGCCCGGGGATCCGGGGGAAGCTCCTCTCGTCCCGGGTGACGACGTTCAGGCCCCGCGCGAGGGCGCTGGCGGCGAGGATCAGGTCGTGGACGCCGACGCACTCACCCGTTCCGGCCAAGCGGGCCGACAACCGGGCGTGCAGCCGGGCGGCGACCAGGTCGAAGGCGATGACAGGGAAGCCCGCCAGCAGCGCCTCTCCGTAGGCCTCCCGTCGCGCCCGCCCGGCCTCGTCCGGGGCCCGGTGGGCGCCGTGGAGGAGCTCCGAGGCCGTGACCACTGAGAGCGCCAGCTCGTCGTCGAAGCCGGCCAGCCGCTTTTCCAAATCGAGCTGGCCGCGCTCCGCCGCGGCCAGGACGCTGGCGTCGATCAGCGCTCCCATGGCGACTCGGGCAGTCCGGGCTGGTCGGCGATGGCTCGCTCCACGTCGTCCAGGAAGCCGTCGTCCACCGGCGGCAGCGAGCGCAGCAGGGCGAGGAGATCCGGGCCCGTGAAGCGCACCGGGGCGGCCGAGGACCGGGAGCGGCGGCGCCAGGCTTGAAACTATCGGCAGCCTCGCGCGTTGGTAGGGGCGGGCCGGTCTGTGCCCGTCCGACTTCTACCCAACGCCCAGGGAGGCTCGTTCCATGGTCACTCGCCGTCCAGCATTCGCCCGCCCCTTCGCGACCCTCGTCGCCGTCGCCCTCTGTCTCGCCGCCTCGCCGCCGGCGGCCGCCCAGCCCGCCCCGCCCGAGCCGCCCACCCTCTCCGCCGCCGACCGCGCCGCCATCATCGACGACATCGCCGCCAAGCTCGACGCCACCTACATCTTCGCCGAGACCGCCGCCGCCATGGGCGAGCACCTGCGGGCGCAGCTCGCCGCCGGGGCCTACGACGAGCTCGTGAGCCTCCCCGACTTCACCCGCCGTCTCACCGAGGACCTCCAGTCCGTCAGCAACGACCGGCACCTGCGGGTGGGCTGGGACCCCAACCCGCCGCCCGCCGAGCCCGACCCCGAGGACCGGGAGCGTCGCCGGGCCGTCTTCGAGGAGCGGATGCGGACCGACAACTACTGCTTCCGCAAGGTCGAGCGGCTCAACGGCAACGTGGGGCTCCTCAAGCTCAACTGCTTCGCCCCCGCCGAGCTGGGCGGGGCCACCGCGGTGGCGGCGATGAACTTCCTCGCCCACGTGGACGCGCTGATCTTCGACCTGCGCGACAACGGCGGCGGGTCGCCGTCGATGATCCAGCTCCTGACCAGCTATCTCGTCGCCGAGCCCACGCACCTCAACAGCTTCTACATCCGCGAGTCCGACGAGACCCGCCAGTTCTGGACGCCCGCCCACGTGGACGGCAGGAAGATGCCCGACGTGCCGGTCTGGGTGCTCACCAGCTCGCGCACCTTCTCCGGCGCCGAGGAGTTCTCCTACAACCTGCACAACCTCGGGCGGGCGACGCTGGTCGGCGAGACCACCGGCGGTGGCGCCCACCCGGTGCGCACCCAGTGGGTCGAGGGCTACCCGGTGATGATCAACCTGCCCTTCGGCCGCGCGGTCAACCCCATCTCCGGCACCAACTGGGAGGGCACCGGCGTCGAGCCGCATGTCGCCGTCCCCGCCGAGGAGGCGTTCGACGTGGCCTACGCCGCCGCCCTCGAAGCGGTGGTCGAGCGGGTCGAGGATCCGGCGCGGAAGGGGCCGCTGGCCTTCCTGGTGGAGAGCATCAAGCTGCGCCAGGCCCCCGTCGAGCTGCCGGCGGCGCAGCTCGAGGAGTACGTCGGGACCTACGGGCCGCGGGTGATCCGGCTCGAGGACGGGCGGCTCTTCTACCGGCGGGGCGAGGGCGCCGAGCGGCCGCTGATCCCCGTCGGAGAGGACCGGTTCCTGCTGGGGGAGATGGACGAGTTCCGGATCCGGTTCGAGCGCGACGCGAACGGCCGGGTGGCGCGGCTGGTCGGGCTCTACGACGACGGGCGCGAGGAGCCGAGCGAGCGCTCCGACGGGTAGCGCCGTTCCGGGGATCAGCCGGTCTCTTCCGGCCGCTTCGGCTCCACGCACAGGTTGTCGATCGCCACGTGGGGCAGACAGGTGGCGTACTCGAGCAGCACGCGGGCGATCGGCGGATCTTCCGGGCGGGGCGGATCCGCGTCGGGGTCGGCCGGGAGCGACTCCACCCCCACCACCTCGAACGTCGCCAGGTCGCCGGGCCGGCTGCGCGAGACGAAGCTCCGGCGGTCGATCTCGCTGCCGTCGGCGGCGAGCGCCGTCGCCGTCACCCCCACCGGGGGGTCGATGAAGCCGATGTTGCGGGCCTCGAAGCGGACTCGCGCGAGGTCCAGGGAGGCGTCGAAGGCGATCTCCAGGGGGCCGCAGGAGGTCTCGGGCCGGGCCGCCCCCGGGTCGCCCTGGTAGAGCCCCTGGAACTCGTCGAAGAGCGGCGGCTGCCGGAAGATGCGCGGCCCGCTGGGGAAACGCACGCCCATCGAGGCGTAGAGGGCGGTCGCGTCGGCGCCGTCCGTCGCCGGGAAGAGACCCTCTTCGAAGTCGAGACAGAACTCCGCCTCGACCTCGACCGCGGCGCAGATCACGTTGTTGGCCTCGTCGCTCTCGTCCACATGGCCGAACGAGTCGATGAGGACGCAGACGTAGTGCTCCCCGGGCGGGGTGTTCGAAGGGACCTGGCTCGAGACGGCCCCGGTGGTGGCGGTCGCCCCCGCGGCGATGGGCGTGTCGACCTGGTCCCGGCCGCCGGCGAGCAGCGCGTCGTCCGCGTAGCCGGAGCTCCCCGTCAGGGGGCCCGGAGGCAGCGCGGTGTCGCTCGACAGGGCCCAGTCCAGGTGGAAGAAGTCGTCGGCGGAGACGGCCTCCGCGCCGCCCCGGTTGACCACCACCACCTCGCCCTCCAGCTCGTCGCCGGGGACGATCCGCTCGGGAATGTCGAGCCGTTCTCCCGTGAGATCGGGGCTACCGCAGGCGGCGATGACGAGGGTCAGCAGGGCCAGGAGGAGTCGGCGCATGGGAGTCTCCTTTCTTTCGGGAGCGGATTGTGGCCACAGGATACCCGGTTTCGCGCGGCCGCCGGGATCCGATGGTGGGCTCCGGGGGAACGGGATCCTGGCGCCGGCGGACCAAGTCGGCAGAGCGTCGGGCGCGCGCCCGCGCGCTACCAGATCGTGTCGACGGCCTCGTAGGCGCGAAGCCGGCACGAAGAGAGTCGCCCTCCCTCCGGGTGCCAGCGGATCCGGCGCCCTCGTTCCCGGGACACCCGCCAGCGGCACTCGAGAGTGGGCCATCGGGTGAGATAGACCGATCACCCAGACGTTGCTCTCTTGCCCGGACGTGATCGTGACGGCGACCCGCCGACTCGCGAGCCGGCCCGGAGGTTGGTCTACCTGCCCTGCAGCAGAGGGAGCTGGCCGGGCTTGCCGTGCCGCAGCGCGAACTGGTCGTCCACCGACCAGTTTCCCGTGGCGGGATCGTAGACGGCGAAGTCGCAGGCGCCGTCGCCGTCGTAGTCCGCCGGGACGGGGATGTGACCCGGCGCTCCCAGTCGTGCCCGCCGACCTCCGCGCACCGTCCACTTGGCCGCGCTGGGTCTCCAGGTGGCGATGTCGGTCGTGCCGTCGCCGTCGTAGTCCGCTGGGATGGGGATGTCGCCACTCTTGCCGAACCGGAGGGTGCCTCCGCCGTGGACGATCCACTGTCGGGTCGCGGGTCGATAGACCGCCGGCTCGGCCCGACCGTCACCGTCGTAGTCCCCCGGAATGGGTAGGTCGCCGAGCCTGCCGAGCTCGAGCTCGTCGGTGCGCACCGGAGCCGAGAACGGAGTACCGTTCGCCGACGCTGCGATCGCAGCGGCTACGGCCGCCGGATCGGCAAACAGCCATACCCCCTCCGACGGCCGGAAGAGAGCCAGATCGGTGGCGCCGTCGCCGTCGTAGTCTGCGGGCGCCGGAAGGTCCCCCGCCTGCCCGAATCCTTCGAGCTCGAACTGTTGCCGGACCCGCCATGTCCCGATCGAGGCCTGGAAGTCGGCGGCGTCCGTCCTGGCGTCGCCGTCGTAATCCCCGGGGACCGGGATCCCGTTCGCGGAGCCGAACTTGAATCCCTTCACGGACCGAATCTTCCACCGCTTCGACCGGGGGTCGTACACCGCCGGATCGGCGGCCCCGTCCCCATCGTAGTCCGAGTGCGCCGACGAGACGGCGGAGCCCAGGAGCCAGGTGTCCCCGAGATCTTCTCCGGTGGGATCCTCGGTGTACTCCCTTCCGCCGAACAACACGATCGCGCCGCGGGCTGCGTCGTAGGCCATGCCGTGCCAGTTGCGCGCCGACGGGGCCTCGATATCCACCCGCTTCCACTTGCGGCCGTCGAACTCCCAGGTGTCGTCGAGAGCCTGGTCGGTTCCGCATTCGATGCCGCCGAAGAGAACGACGGCGCCTCGCCGCTCGTCGTAGGTCATGGTAGAGAGGTAACGGGCGGCGGGCCCCCGCGAGCTGACCAGCGTCCACCGGCTCCCATCCCACTCCCAGGTCTCGGGGTCGCAGTCGCGCGTGACCTCGTCGACACCGCTGAAGAGGACCGTCACCCCACGACGGCGGTCGTAGGCCATGCCGAACGCGGACAGGGGACCCGGTCCGGCGTCCGGCGTAACGTCCGTCCAGCTCTCGCCATCCCACTCCCAGGTGTCCTCGGGACCGTCGCCCCCGTACAGCACGCTGACACCGCGCCCGCTGTCGTAGACCATGTGCGCATTGCGGGGTGACGGACCCGAGGAGGCCACCTGATTCCATCTCTTGCCGTTCCATTCCCAGGTGTCGCCGAGCGCCTCGCGCTGACGAAAGTCTCCGGCCCGGCAGGGCTCTCCGCATGCCAATCCCCCGAACAGGACGGCGACCTCCCTGGCGCTGTCGTAGACGAACCCGCGGCTCTCTCGCGGCGGGGGTCCCGACCGGCTGACTCTCTTCCAGCGACCTCCGTTCCACTCCCAAGTGCTGCCGAAGTCGTCGAAGGAGTCCCCGTTCCAGCCTCCGAACAGCAGGGTGACTCCGCGCGCCCGGTCGTACGCCAAGGCTCCCGGATGACGCGGCGACGGCCGGGAGGCTGCCACCTGCCTCCACACGCGGTCGGCGCAGGCCGGCGCCGGTGGCAGGCTCAGGATCCCGAGGGCACAAGAGCCGAGCAGCAGGCTTTTCCATCTCATCGTGATCCCTCTGGCGGCCCGATCGGCCGTGTTGGTTGCCTTCCCTCCCACATGCGCCGTCCGGGTCCACGACGCGCGATCCACGGCGCTGCGCCCGGGCCTGCGCACCCGGCCCGCGAGCGGCGCAGGACCCCCTGCCTCAGCCGGTTCCGCCGCTCAGACGCCCGGTTCGCTGCGCCCCATCTCCCGCCGCAGCCAGGCGCGGGCACCGGTCCAGTCCTGGTTCACGGTCCGCGGCGCGACGTCGAGGGCCCGCGCGGTCTCCTTGACGGTGAGGCCACCGAAGTAGCGCAGCTTGACCACCTCGGCCATCCTCGCGTCGAGGCTCTCGAGCCGCCCCAACGCCTGGTCGAGGGCCAGGAGCTCCTCCGGCGCAGGCTCGGTCGCCCCGGTGGAGGAATCGAGCTCGACGCGGCGAAGCTCGCCGCCGCGCTTGAGCCGCGCCCTCTTTCGAGCCCGTTCGATCAGGATGCGGCGCATCGCCTCTGCCGCGGCCGAGAAGAAGTGGCGCCGGTTCTCCCAACGCGGGTTGGCGCCACGGAAGAAGCGGAGATAGACCTCGTGCACCAGGGCGGTCGGCTGCAGCGTCTGTCCCGGGCCCTCGCGACGCAACCTCGCCTGGGCCATCCTTCGCAGCTCGGCGTAGACCAGCGGTAGCAGCTCGTCTGTTGCGCGCTTCTGCCCGGCGGTGACCGCCTCGAGGATTCGCGTGATGTCCCCGGGCGACGGTCGCGTCACGATGGCCGCGGCCCCATCTTGCCCCGCAGGCTCACTGGCCTGCCTCGAGTCCGGGACGAGGGCTCAGGTGCTCGAGCCGACGCAGTAGGCGGTAGTCGGCATCGGCGTAGCGCAACAGGCCGCGCAGCTCCTCCTCGACCGCGCGGGCGTCGGCGTCGCGACCCAGGTGGCGATAGAGCTCGGCCAACTGCAGCCGGACCTCCGTCCACCCGGACTTGCCAGAAAAAGCCCGGCCCTTCTGCCGCGCGGCGTCCAAGAGCACCTCGAGTGCCCGTTCCACGTTCCCCTGCTGCCGCCAGGCCTCCGCCAGGGCACCGGCCGCCCAGAAGAACGAGTGCGCCAGCCGGTTGCCACGGAGCGCCTCGACTCCCTCCACGAGCAGCGGGATCGCGTCGGCGGCGTTGCCCGCGGCCAGCGCGAGCTCGCCCCCGGCCCAGAGGCGCAGAGCTCGGGTGTTGGGCTCGGTAGGCACCTCGAGCGATGCGAGAAGCTCCCGCGCCTCGCCCGCGAGCCCGGCCCGGGCCAGAAACACCACTTCTGAGGCCCCGGGGTAGGGAGGATTGTAGGTGCGCAGGACCTCCCCCCACCGGCTCACCTCACGCCGCTCCAGCTCGAGCCTCCACAGAACGTACCGCCGCGTGTCGTCATCCGGGATCTGCAGGTAGATCTCCTCGGCCGCAGCCAGCTTCCCGAGGTACTCGTAGTGGAAGCCGACAAGCTGAGCCACGACGACCCGCGCGCGACTCGACATCTTCGGCAGCCGCCGGGCAACCCGCCCCAGCTCGGCCAGGGCCGCTTCGGGATCGTTCTCCACCCATCCCCGGTGAACCGGGAAGAGCAACACCCAGGCCCCCTCCCACCGTGAGGAATCGAGATCCTCCGCTGTCATCAGCTCGGAGGCCCGCCGCGCGTACCGCTCGGCTTCCCCCAGACGTCCTTGCGTCTCGACCAGGGATTGCGCGGCGAAGGCGTGGACCTCGAACCACTCGGGTAGCGCCGTGGTGGCGCGCAGAGCGTAGGGGACGAACTCCTCCGGCCGACCGAGTCGCTGCTTGAGCCAATAGAGGCTCCTCAGGGCACCGTAGTAGAAGTAGCTCGGCTGGAGGCGAAGGACAGCCGCGTACTGGTCCGCGGCCCTTTCGTACTCCCCCCTCACCTGGTGGAAGCTCCCCCGGATGAAGAACCGCTCCCAGTCGGCGACGCCGTCGGCGAGTGCAAGGGCGCGCTGGCCGTACGGCAGGTACTCCTCCGGGGGCCGGCCCTGGTTGTAGATCGACCACATCAGAAGGATGTGTGCGGAAGCGAACTCCGGATCCTCGTCGATGGCGAGCCGGAAGAGCTCCTCCGCGACCCCGTAGTCGCCATCGCCCGCCGCCGCCTCGGCCTCGGTGTGGAGCTCCAGCGCCCGCAGGGAGTCGGTCGAGGCGCGTTGCAGCCCGCGCTGGGTGTCGCGTATCCGCTGGATCTCCTCTCGCAGGGACTCACCCACCCTTGCCGCGAGCCTGTGGACGGCGTCGGCAAGATCCGCCGGACCGCCGGCTTCCTCCGCCATCGCCGCCACCACGCTGCCGTCCTGCGGATCCACCAGATTCACGCTGACCAGATAGGACGAGCCCACGGTATCGATCCGGCCTGTCAGCAGCGCGCGGATCCCGTCGCGCAGACAGATCTCCCGGCCCATGGCGACGTCGATCCGGGCATCGGGCGGCTTTCTCATCAGGCGCAGGGTGCGGGCGATCTGCTCCTCGGGGACGAGGCTCGCCGATGGAGCCGCCGCCAGCGCTCGCGCGACGGCAGATTCGAGCAGGCCCGCGAGGGCGGGATCTCCGGTACGGTTGTCGAAGTCGGCAATGAGGACACGGGCCTCCACCGCGGTCGCCCCCCGGCTCTCTTCGGGCGGACTCCGGCCCATCCAGCGCGGCCAGAGGAGAGCGATGGCCGCCGCGAGCAGGATCGCGGCGGCGACGACGCCTCGGCGCGCCAGGCGACTTGCCCGTCTGGCAGAGGGCACCTTTCGCTCGCCCTTCAGCGCCGCGACGACTTCGGTCGTACGCTGGAAGCGGTCGGCCGCGTCGCGCTCCAGGCAGGCCAGGATCACCCTCTCCCAGCGGCGATCGAGGTCGGGGAGGAAACGGCGCGGGGAGGGGGTTTCCTCGCGGAGCTGGCGGGCGGCCACCGTGTAGGGGCTGTCGCCATCGAACGGCAGCTTCCCGGTCAACATCTCGAAGATCACCACTCCCAGACCGTAGACGTCGGTTGCCGGCGTGGTCTCGCGTCCCTCCAGCTGCTCCGGAGACATGAAGGCCGGAGTGCCCAGGATCTGGCCTGTCCGGGTGAGATGGAGAGCGCTCGCCTGTGCGGTCCGAGTGCTCGTGGCGAGGCCGAAGTCGGTCACCACGGCCCGCTCCCCCTGCGGACCCTCGACCAGCATCACGTTGCCGCTCTTGACGTCCCGGTGCACGACGCCGACGCGGTGACCCGCGTCGAGCCCCGCCGCCACCTGCTGCGCGATCGGCAGGGTTTCGGCAGGGGACATCGGCCCCTGCCGCCGCAGGCGCTCGGCCAGCGTTTCGCCCTCGAGGAGCTCCATGCTCAGGATCGGCCCGTCGCCGTGGCGAAAGAGGTCGTAGATCCGGCAGGCGTTCGGATGCGTCACCCGGCGCGCCAGGGTGGTCTCACGACGGAAACGCTCGAGGGCGCCGGGGTCGCGGGCGATCTCCGGACCGAGGACCTTCAGAGCTACCCGGGTGTCGAGATCCCGATCGATCGCCTCGTAGACGGCACCCATCCCGCCCCTGCCCAGCATGCGTACCACCTCGAATCGGTCCGCCAGGATCTGGCCGGGGGAGAGCATCGGCGGGATGTCGACCTGCTCGACGGACCCGGACCGGCGGTCGTCGACGAGGTCTCTCTCCAGGAGGAGGGGCCGGGCGAGGAAATCGGGATCCCCTTCGTGAGCGGCGACGAGCTCCTCGACCGCCCGCCGCAACTCCGCATCGGCCCCGCAAGCCTGCTCCAGAAAGGCCGACCGCCGCACCGGATCCTCCCGGAGAGCCGCGTGGAACGTCTCCCAGAGTTGCTGCCAGCGTTCCGGGTGTTCGTTCGGATCCATCCCTAGCCCCCGGAGAACCCGACTCGGCGTGAGGCAATTGGTAAGAGTACTACACGATCTCCGGCCAGCCGTCCCGGTCAGGTGTCGTCTGGCTTCGGTAGGAGGAGACCACGACGAGGAGACCCTTCGCATCGCCGCGGCCCCGGTCGGGGACGGTGGTCACCGGGACCGGGCCGTCGCCGCCGTCCACGGCCAGGCGCCAGAGGGTTCCGCCGGAGGAGTAGGCGAGCGAGCCTCCATCGGGGGACCAGCCCAGACCCCAGAGATCGTCTGCCAGCTCCATCAGTCGGTGGGGCTCCGGCTCGTCCAGCCGCCGCACCCAGAGGGCCCGGTTGGCGCAGTACGCCAGAGCTTCGCCGTCCGGCGAGACGACCGGGTGATTGCCGAAGAAGGAGAAGAGGCCGGGGATGGGGATCTCGTAGCGGCGGACGGGCGGCGCCTGGCGCTCCGCGGGCGCCGAGCGCAGCGCCAAGACCCCGATGCCCACGCCCGCCACGAGGCCCGCGGCGACCGCCGCCGCCATCCAGGTCCACCCGGCGGGCCGCCTTCGGAAGGCACCCTCCCGCTCCTCCCCGGCCCCGGGAGGCGGCCCGTGCAGATCGCCCGAGAGCAGGACCCGGGCCTCGCCGATGTCGCGCAGCCGGGTCGAGGGCTCCTTGTCCAGACACCGCTCCAGGAGCCACCGCAGCCGCGGCGGAAGATCGTGGGGAAGATCCCGCCACGACGGCTCCTCCTTGAGGACCCCCGCCAGGGTGTCCGAGATCGTCTCCCCCACGAAGAGGGCCTCGCCGCGCAGCATCTCGTAGACCAGGACGCCGAAGGCCCAGATGTCGGCGCGCCGGTCCACCGGGCGGCCCCGCGCCTGCTCCGGCGACATGTAGCCCGCCGTGCCCAGCAGCACGTTGGCCCCGGTCATCTGCGCCGTCAGCGTGGGCGACATCGAGAGCCCGCCCGCCCCGCTCTCCACCTCCGGCGCCAGCGCCTTGGCGAGACCGAAGTCGAGGACCTTCACCTCGCCCTCGGGCCCGATCATCACGTTGCCCGGCTTGAGGTCCCGGTGCACCACGCCGCGCTCGTGCGCCGCCTCCAGCGCCTCGGCGATCTGCGCGGCGATCGCGACCGCCTCGTCGAGAGGCAGCGGGCCGGGGCCAGCCGGGCCGCCAGCGTCTCCCCCGCGGCCAGCTCCATCACCAGGTAGTGGATCTCCCGCTCCTCCACCCTGGCCCTGCCGATCTCGAAGATCCCGGCGATCCGGGGGTGGCTCAGGGAGGCCAGCACCCGGGCCTCGCGCTCGAAGCGCGCCAGCCGCTCGGCATCGGCCACGAACGCCGCCGGCAGCACCTTGACCGCAACCTCCCGCCCCAGCTTGCCGTCGGCCGCCCGGTAGACCTCCCCCATCCCGCCCTCGCCCAGCTGGGCGGTGATCGAGAAGTGGCCCAGGTCCGTTCCGATCAGGATGCGAGCCTATGCCGGGAGCTGATCATTGCGTGCAACGGCGGGGCGCGATCCGCGGTCCTCCCGGCGGGCTGCCGGCGCTCAGCCGGCGGGGCCGACGGCGCTCTCCCCCACCTTCAGCTTGTCCAGCGTGTAGTAGACCGGGCAGAAGCCGGTGAAGCCGCTCTGGACGAGGAGCACACCGACCGCTCCGGGGATCACGAGCCAGACGGGGTCCACCCAGTAGCCCAGGGCGGTCCCCGCCGTCACCAGAACTCCGACGATCGCATCGTGGACGCGGCGCTTCGTCTGCATGTAGCCCTCCCTTCCTGTGAACGGCGCGATTCTACCCGGCGCTCTCCCCGGCCGCGGCGGCCAGCCGGCGGTCGAGGGTGACGAGCGGCGCGTGGAGCGTCTCCGCGAGCCAGAGGTAGGCGGCGTCGTAGGGGGTGAGCCCCACTCTCTCGGCGAGGTCCAGCGCCTCGGCCGGTCTGGACGTCTCCCGCTCGCGGAGTCTCGCGGCCGGGCGGCAGCGGTCGGGCGGCTACTCTTTGTAGACCGCCCCGCCGGCGATCGCGGCCACCACGACCTCCACCAGACCCACGACGGCCCACGTGACGAGCAGGCTGGTCCGGAACATCTCCAGCATGTGGTAGCCGATGATCTGGGTGAGGTAGGCGCCCAGCCAGACGACCACGGCGATCAGGGCCGCGGTCTTCGGCCCGGGGCCGAAGCGCGGGCGGGCGGCGGCGTAGAGGAAGACCAGCGTCAGACCGATCAGCAGGCTGACCAAGACGGTCAGGATCCAGGTCGAGGCGCTCATGTCCATGGAGAGGCCGAGCGCGGCCAGGTCGGCCTGCAGGTCGTCCATGTAGAGGACGCTGGCGAAGCCCTCCATCAGCCAGATCACCGCTCCGGCGACCAGGCCTCCCAGGAGCACCCGCGAGGTGTTGATTCCGCTCATGGCGGTACCTCCTTCACTGGGCGGCCCGGCGGCGGGCCGCGGGTTTCGGATGTTGGGCGCCAGCGTAGCAGAGCCGGGGAGAGATGGTGACGCGATTCTCGTGTCGGCCAGCCGGCCGGGCGTCGTGACGCCGGACCACGGAGCCACGGGAACGCGTCGCCAGGCCGCGGTAACGCCCGCTCCGCCCCGTCGCCCATTCCCTCCGAGACATGCGGCGGCCGTGCTAAGCTGCCGCTGGTTCCCCACTGACTGCTGGCTCGGCGGAGGGCAATCCGGGGCGTCCCGCCGACGGTTCGATGCCGGGCTCGCGAGGAGGCTGGTGATGGCGCGTCCGCTCGACAAGCTCATCCGCTGGGGTCAGATCGTCGTGGTCGGCCTCGGAGCGATCGGCATCCTGCTCGCCCTGCTCTGGCTGAACGGCGAGCGACGCTGGGGGCGGTGGGAGCCGCTCTCCGACCGCGACGCCTTCGTCCACGGGGCGCTGGGGCTCGAGATCGTGCCGCTCAAGTACGTCATCGTCATGGGCGAAGACGACGTCTCCGGCAGCTTCTTCCGCCGCGGCGAGGGCTACCGGAGCTGGATCGACGACTACGGCTTCCTGCCCAACCCGGACTCCACCGGGGCGACGCTCTGTCTCGAGACGGCGGCCACCGAGGCGCCGGTCGGGGTGGCCGTCAGCCACCACCTGCCGGCCTCGGCCTCGCCCTCCCCCATCCCCTTCGTGGGCTTCTCCTGCGCCGCCTGCCACTCCGTGAAGCTCGACACCACCGACGGACCCGGCCCGGTGCTCTACGGGCCGGGGAGCATCTCGCTCGACCTGATCGCCTGGGGCGACGCCCTCAAGAACGCCGTCTCCGACCCCAACCTGACGGTCAAGAAGATCCAGGACGCCTACGACGAGCTGGGCTGCGAGGAGCAGGGCTTCGTCGAGAAGATGCTCGAGACGGCGGTCCTCAACCTCTGGCTCACCGGGCTGCGCGGGGTCTTCCTCGACGGCACCAAGCGGTTCGGGCTGCCCTACGCCGGCGACGAGCTGCTGGACCCCCACCTGGTGCCGCCGGGGCCCAGCCGGACCCGGCCCTTCCGCAGCATCGTCCGCGTGGCCATGGAGATGCCCGGCGCCACCAACCGGGCGCTCTCCAAGGTGCCGGCGGCCTTCGAGCAGAACCACCTCATGCGCGACCGCTCGCAGTACGACGGCTCGATCGGCGACTACGTGGTGCGCAGCCTGATCGCCGCCTACACCTCCGGCGCCCAGGTGCCGGCGCTGGCCAACCCCGCCATCGAGCACAACGTGCGGGCATCGGCGCGGCACACCCTCTACCTGGGGTCGGTGTCGGAGCCGGCCGACCCGCAGGACGGCGCCACCCGCACCCCCGTCCCGACCTTCGCCGAGTCGTTCCCCGGGGTGCCCATCGACCCGGCCCTGGCGGCCGCGGGGCTCGAGGTCTACATGCTCTACTGCAACGACTGTCACGGCTACCGGCCGCTCGACGGCGGCGAGTGGCGGTGGGACGGCGCGCGCTGGTTCCACCAGGTCTCCTGGCTGGACCCGGCCGACGGCACCCCCACCATCGACACGGACGGCGAGCGGATCCACTTCCGCTACAACGACGTCCTGACCCTGGCCATGCAGACCGCCTTCCCCGGCGACGTCGAGCAGCGCAAGGCCCAGCTCGACGCCCTGAAGGCGGCGCAGGAGCGGGCCGTCGCCGACGGGAAGGGGATGGAGGCGGCGCTCTGGAAGAGCTTCGAGAAGAGGCTCGACACCCGGCGGCGGATGTTCCCGCTGGGGCACCCCTTCTACTTCGGCCCCGAGGTGCTGCGCGACGACAAGGGCTACTACAACAACCCGATCCCGCGGGCCTACCTGCGCTCGCCCTACCTGCACCACGGCGCCGTGCCCAACATGCGCCAGCTCATCAACCTGGACCCGCGGCCGGAGCGCTTCTGCCGCGGCAGGAACCTCTACGACCCCGGGTCGATGGGGATCGTCGCGCCGGCGCCCGACCCCGCGGGGCGCTGCCCGGACGAGACGCCCTTCCTGTACGACGGATCCCTGCCCGGCAACTCGGTCCGCGGTCACGACTTCCCCTGGCCCTACGAGGAGGGCCGCTCGCCGGAGCGGACACGGCAGCTCGAGGCGCTCCTCGAGTACCTGAGGACGGTGTGAGGAGGTGCCCGCCATGACGCCGCTCGACGAATCCCGCTCTCCGACTCTCGCTCAGCTCGCCTGGACCTTCGGGCCGTTCGGCATCCTCACCCTGGCGGTGGTGCTGGGGGCGATCGCGCTGCCCAACGCCAACGTGACCTACAACCGCGCCGTCGGCTGGATCTGGGTGTCCATCGTCTTCGCCGCGCCGGCCCTGGTGATCTGGACCGTGGGCGCCTACCGGCGGCCGCTCTCCAACCTGTGGCGGCTCTCCTGGACCTTCTCGGCGGTGGCCTATCTCCTCCACTTCTGGATCACCCAGTTCCGCATCTACCAGGGCGACGTGGGCGCCGTCTTCGCCAACCAGGGGACGGTCGTGGCGCTGTCCAACTACCTGGTGACGGTGGTCTGGACGCTCGACGTGGTCCTGGCCTGGGCCACCCGGCGCCCGGACGGGTGGATCGGCTGGGTGCGCACGGCGAGCCACCTGCTGGTGTTCGTCTCCATCGTGACCAGCTCGGTGGCCTTCCGCCCCGTCTTCTCGCCGGTGTGGCTCCTGGGACTCGCGACCGCAATCGCGGTGGTCGGGGCGGCGCTGGTGCGCTGGCTGGGCCGGCCGGCCCCGGCGTAGGGCGCCGCCGGCTCGGCCCGTCCTCCTCCGGCTCGTCTCGATGGAACCCGGAGGGCCCCGCTACGTACCTCTGTCCGTGCGCCCTCGCTCCCCCGGCGACCGCTCCCCGGCGCCGGCTCGCAGTCTGGAGGTCCCGATGACCGCCCGCCCCTCTTCCCCCCGTCTCCCCTCCACCCCCCTCCTGCCGTGGGGCTCTCTGCCGGCTCGCACGGCCTTCCGCTGCCCGCCCGCCCTTCTCCTGCCCGCCCTGCTCCTCGGCGTCCTCCTCTGCGCGCCCCCGGCGGCCGCCTCGGACGCTGCCCTCGCCATCACCGGCGTCACCGTCCTGCCGATGGACGCCGAGCGGATGCTCCCCGACCAGACCGTCCTGGTCGAGGACGGCCGGATCGCCGCGCTGGGCGCCACCGGCGCGGTCGCCCTGCCGCCCGGCGCCGAGGTCGTGGACGGCGTCGGTCTCTTCCTGCTGCCCGGTCTCTTCGACACCCACGTCCACTTCGACCGCACCGAGGGGGAGGCGCTCCTGGAGCTCCACCTGGCGCACGGGGTGACTACCGTCCAGAGCATGCACGGCTCGCCCTGGCATCTCGAGCTGCGCGAGCGCGTCCGCCGCGGCGAGCTGACCGGGCCGCGCATCGTGACCACCGGCCCCACCACCGCCACCGAGCGGGTGGACAGCCCCGAGAAGGCGGCGGAGGTGGTGCGGGCGCAGCACGGGGCCGGATACGACGCCGTCAAGATGTACGGCGACGGCTCGGGCGGCATGACCGAGGAGACCTACCGCCGGGTGATCGACGAGGCCCACCGGCTGGGGATGCGGGTCACCGGGCACGCGCCGCGCAACCATCCGTTCTCGCTGGTGCTGGGCCACGGCCAGGACTCGATCGACCACCTGGAGGAGGTGATCTACACCTACCAGCCCATCCTCGACGTCATCGCGCCGCTGATCGACGTCCAGTTCGGGCGCGCCGAACCGGAGACGGTCGAGGCGGCGCTGGCCGACCCCGACGACCTGCATCGCAGGCTTCGCCCCGCCTACGAGCGGCTCGCCCGCGACGCCCGTGCGGCCGGGCTGGCGATCACACCCACCCTGGTGGCCTTTCGCACTATCTGGCAGCAGACCACCCCGGCCTATCCGACCCTGCTCGAGCTGCCGCAGATGCAGTGGATGCACCCGCTGACCCGCGCCGAGTGGGGGCCGGGGCTGAACCGCTACCGCTCGGGCGGCTGGGCCGACCGGCTGGAGCTGATGGACAAGATCCTGGGCACCGGCTTCGCCGTCCAGATGGAGATGGTGCCCCACCTGGCGGCGGCGGGGGTGCCGATCCTCGCCGGGACCGACGCGCCGCTGACCTTCGTCTTCCCCGGCTGGGCGCTGCACCGCGAGCTGGAGCTGCTGGTGGAGGCGGGTCTCACCCCCTACCAGGCGCTCGCCGCCGCCACCTCGACCGCGGCCGCCGAGCTGGGTCTGGCGGCCGACAGCGGCACCGTGGCGCCGGGCAAGCGGGCCGATCTCCTGCTGGTCGAGGCCAACCCGCTCGAGGCGATCGCCAACACGCGACGGATCGCCGGGGTGGTGGCCGCCGGGCGCTGGCTGCCCCGCGCCGAGCTCGACCGGCGGCTCGAAGCCGTCGTCGCGTCGAACGAGCGGAAGGCGGCCCAGGTCGAGCCCCTGCTGGCGGCCTTTCGCAGCGACGACGCCGGAGCCATCGCGGAAGCCTTCCGCGGCATCGAGGCGCCCGACGAAGAGGTGAGGCGCTTCGCCGAGCGGATGATCAACTCCGCCGGCTACGGTCTGCTGGGCGACGGCGAGGTGGAGCCCGCGCTGGCGGCCTTCCGCACCAACACCGAGCTCTTCGCCGACTCGGCCAACGTCTGGGACAGCCTGGGCGAGGGGCTCCTGACGGCGGGGCGGCTCGAGGAGGCGCTGGCCAGCTACCGCAAGGCGCTGGAGGTGGATCCCGCGTTCGACAACCCGAAGAGCTACGTCGCGTTCCTGGAGGAGCTGGCGCCGGCTCTCGCGGCCGCGCCGGAGCTCTCCGCCGAGGAGCTGGCCCGCTACGCCGGCGACTACGGCGAGCGTCACGTGCGGCTGCGCGAGGACGGGCGGCTGGTCTACCACCGCGGCGAGGGCGAGCCCCGTCCGCTGGTGCCGCTGGCCGGCCACCGGTTCCGCATCGAGGGCGTCTGGGACTTCCTGATGCGCTTCGACGTCGAGGGCGACGGGCCGGCGGCGCGGATCGTGGGCGTGTACGCCCAGGGCCACACGGACGAGTCGGTCCGCGGCGCGCCGGCCGACTGACGTCGCGATCCCGGGCCGAGCCCTCCGGCGGATCGCGGATCGGCGGCGACCGGCTGCCCGGTGGGCGACCGGCGGACGGCACCGCCTCCGGAAGCCCTTCTCTCTGGGCACGCAGATGAGGGAGAACGGCGTCGCCGAGCGTTGAGGGATCGAGAACCGGATTCGACCCCCACGACGGGAAGCACGCTCCGGCGAGGCGGTCTCGACGGCGCGATCCGCCCCATGGGAAGGAGTGGACTATGAAGAGCCGACGACTCCCTCGACAGTTGTTGCCGGCGGTGGTCATGGGCATCGCGCTCGCCGCCGCGGGCGGTCTCCGGCCGGTGGAAGCCGAAGGGCCTCGACCGGTCTCTCCGGGCCGCCTCGACTCGTTCACCCTGGCGAGCGGCCGCTGCCCCACCTTCAGTTGGACGGCGACGGAGGGCGCTCGTGGGTACGAGATCGTGGTCCAGGCGCTCGCCGAGGCCGGGTGGAGCGAGACCACCCCGCCGGCGCCCGTCGTGCGGACAGTCGTGCCCGGCGGCGCCTCCTCCTGGACCCCCGCCCGCTCCGACTGTCTGGAGCCGGGCGGGCACTACGCCTGGCTGGTGCGCGCCCTCGGCGCCGAGGCCGGCGATCCCTGGTCGGAGCCGAGCTTCTTCTCCGTGGTCCGCGCTCCGAGCGCCGATGAGCTGGCCGACGCGCTGGCGGTCGTGCGGCGTCACGAGGCCACACGAGAGCTGGATGAGGAGCCTGCGGCCGCTTCCTCCGTGCCGGACGCGACGCCGGCGTGGCAGTCCGCCGGGGGCCGGCGCTCCGCTCCACGCCTCGGCGCCCGCGCCGTCGGCGGCGGCCCGACCGCCCCGGGTCGGCCGGCTTCCGGCACGCAGGGGAGCATCCCCATCCCGGCTCCCTCCTTCCACATCGACACCAGCTCCGGCGTCGCGCTCCACGGCTCGGCGGCCGGCGGCTCCTATTCGCTCGTCGGGGCCGCGGCGCCAGCGGGAACCGATGCCGCGGGCACGACGGTGCGGATCGTGGCGGGTGGGGGCGACGGCACCGGCTCGGGAGGCGAGGTCGAGATCTCGGCCGGGGTCGGCGGCGCGAAGCCCGCGGGCGGAGGCGGCATCGGGATCTCGGCCGGCGACGCCGGCGCCGGCAGCGATGGCGACGGCGGGAGCGTCACGATGAGCCCCGGTGCGGGGGACGGAACGGGGATGGACGGAGTGATCAGCCTCGGCGGCCGGTCGGTTCTCGTCCCCGGCTTCTTCTCGGTGACCGAGTGCTGTGACGGCAACCCCACGCAGGCGACCATCACTCCGGACGCGACCTACATGGAGGTGAGCTGCAACGACCCGGACTCGTGCGGGTTCGACATCGACGAAGCGGGAGCGCTTCCCGGTCAACTGCTGGTGCTGGTCAACGCCGGGTCGTTCCACTTCGTCGTCCACCACCCGGCCGGCGCAACGCATCTGCCGGGTGCCACCGATGCCACCCTGGATCCCAACGACTCCCTGACCCTCATCTATGCGACGGACCGCTGGGTGGGTACGGCCCTCAGCGACAACAGCTGACCCATCGGGGGAGGGGCTGGTCGGGGGCACGGGCAAGCTCGACGAGCACACCGGCGGCCGCCCCGCCGAGCTCTTCCGCTTCCGGCGCGAAGTGCTGCGCGAGCGCCGGGCGCCGGAGGTGGGGCGGGCGGGCGTCAGAATCGGCTAGCCGCGGCCGGCCGCGGGTCTCATCCTCCGCGCTCGGCCGTGGTCCGCCACAGCCCGGGCAGACGGCCCCACTCCTCGTCGATGAAGTAGCGGTCCAGCACCTTGGCGCCGTCGCACAGGAACCGGAAGCGGTCGTCCGGATTGCCGGGCTCGTACTCCGCGAGCCGGACGCCGGTGCGGACCGTGTTGGGATCGCCGCACGCCGTGGCCAACTCGGGCTCGAGGTCGGCCACGGTGCGGCCGTCGGGCAGGCGGGCGTAGAGCTCGACGGAGTAGCCCTCGCCCAGATCGGGGAAGGTCTCGCGCACCCTTGCGACGACCTGGTCTCCCCGGCTCCGCAGAGCGGCGAGGTCGGCGTCCGGCTGGAGGGTGTAGACGAAGAGGGTCTCCCCTTTCAGCACCGTCTCTCCGGTGTCCGCGTCTCTGCCCAGGTAGGGAATCACCCGAAGCTGGACCCGGTCCCCGGTGAGCTCGGTCAACACCGCGTGGAGGCCCCCGAGCCTCTCCGGGCCGAAGCCCGTGTAGACGACGTCGGCGTCGGAGTAGAGGATCGGCTCGGCGGCCAGACCGGTCGGCGGGGCGGGCGCAGCGTCGGGCGCCGCGCTCCCCTCGCTGTCGCCGACCTCGCTCCCCGCGCTCGTCTCGGCGCTGCCGCAGGCGAACCCCGCCCCGCCCACGGCCATCCAGAGGGTGATCGTTGCCATCGACTTCCAGCGGCGCATCAGGTCCTCCTTGGCCGCGCTCCGCTCCACGGCTCGCAGAAGGAACGAGCGAGAGGCACCACCTCCCTCACCCCCCGGCTTCCGCACCGCGGGTGAGAGATTCGCCGCATCCCGAGCGTTGATAGACGGCAAGCCGATCCGACACTTCAGGACAGGAGGAAGCGGCATGACGACTCCGACCCACCGCTCGAAGCAGATTCCCGCGATCTTCGTCTGCCTGGTCGCACTCGCCGCGGGCGCCGCGACCGCCGACAAGGTCGAGGAGGGAAAGGCGCTGGCCCAGGAGCTCGGGGCGCAGCTCGATCAGCTCGCCAAGATCCCCGGCCGGCTCGACGGCTTCAAGGGTACCGACGAGGAGCTGGCCGCGATCGTGGCGGAGGCCAGGGAGATCCTCGCCCGGGTGGATCGCCAGGCCGAGAAGATCGGGCGTTGGCTCGACGAAGGCGACGACGCGAAGGCGAAGGAGGCGAGCGAACGCCTCGGGGACGCCATCGACGACGCCGACGGCGAGCTGGCCGTGGAGAAGGCGACTCCCTACCGCATCGTGTCCGCCCTGGGGGAGGTCGACGACGCCGGCCGCAAAGTCGCCTCGATCCTGGGCACGACCTACTGACCGGCGCCGACGTCCGAGATCCTCCGTAGCCTCGAGCGACTCGAGCACCCGATCGCGATCCCCGAGGAGACGGCGAGCCGCGCCCGGGGGCGGTCGTCGCCGCCCTTGCCGGCGGTTCCGAGGCCGGCCCCGACATGGGGCGTGGCCGGGCTGCTAAACTAGCATGAGCATTCAATATTTCGCTCTGTCCCGGTCCTTCCGTGTCGACGGAGAACGCCATGCCTCGCGCCCGAGAAGACCCCAACGCCCCGCCGAGGAACCGGTCGGTCCGGCGGGCTCTGGTGGCAGCCACGATCCTCGGGGGGTTGGGCTGCGCCCTGGTGCTCGCCGGCCTCCGCGACTCCTCGCCGCCACCGATCATCGTCATCGGCCTCGACGGGGCCGCGCCCCACGTCGTCGAGGACCTCTGGCGCCAGGGCGAGCTGCCTCACCTGCGCGCGCTGGCCGACCGGGGTGTGTTCGGGCCTCTGCGGACCAACTCGCAGTGGTCTCCGGTCATCTGGACGACCCTGGCGACCGGCGTGGACGAGGCGACGCACGGCATCTCGTTCTTCACCGTGCCCACGCGGGACGGTGAGGTCCCGGTGACCTCCAACCTCCGCCGCGTCAAGGCGATCTGGAACCTGGCCTCGGAGAGCGACCGCTCGGTGGCCGTCCTGGGCTGGTGGGTGACCTGGCCCGCCGAGCCGGTCAACGGGATCGTCGCGACGGACCGGATGATGACCCGGCTCGAAGGGCGGGTGTATCCCGAGAACGTGGGTGCCATGGTGGACGAGATCCGCGAGGCCGGAGACACCTTCGGCTTCCAGGATCTCCCGGCGCCGCCGGGCGAGAACTGGGAGCAGATCCCGCAGCAGGACCGGCTGGTGGCCAACCTGACCCGCCGGCTCGTCGACCGCGACTTCGACCTGATGATGTCGTACCTGCGCAGCATCGACCTCGTCAGCCACCGCTACTGGAAGTACTACCATCCCGCCCGCTTCGGCCGGCTGCCCGGGTGGGAGCTGGAGAGGTTCGGGGCCCTGGTGACCGACGCCTACGAAGCGGTGGACCGGGCCATCGGCGCCATCGTCGAGGCGGCGCCGGAAGACGCCCACATCTTCGTGATCTCCGATCACGGCTTCGCGGATCGAGTGCCGGAGGTGACCCAGGTCCGCCTCGATCTCGACCGCGTCCTCGAAGCGGTGGGGCTCCTGATCCCGGGGGCCGGCGGCCCGGACCTCCCGCGAAGCCGGCTCGTCACCCACCGGACGCCGGTCCGCACCGAGACCAAGCTGGTGAGGGTCGTCGGCACCGCCGGCCCCGCGACGCCGGCCGAGATCCGGGCGGTGCGGGCCGAGACGGAGGAGAAGCTCTTCGGCGTTCGGTACCGCAACGGACGGCACGTCTTCCAGGTGCGGGACGCGAGAGCGGAGGAGCGGGCGGACGGGGCCGACTTCGTCGTCCGGGTGCTGACCCGAAGCGCCACCAACGACATCTACTGGGAGGGGCGCGAGATCGAGGGCGCGGTGGAGAGCACCTTCCGCTTCTCCGGACAGCACAGCGCCCACACGCCGGGGATCTTCCTGGCCGCCGGCCCCGGAATCGATGCCGACGCCGACCTCTCCCGGATCGACGTCCGGGACGTCGCCCCGACCGTGGTCTTCGCCCTCGGTCTCGAGGTTCCCGAGGCGATGGAGGGAAGGGTGCTGGAGCACCTCTTCACCGAGGAGTTTCGCGATCGGGTGGACCTGCGCTACTCCCGAGACGCCGACTTCGCGCGGCGGCCGGGGGAGGAGGCCCTGGCCACCGACGAGGACGAGCGGCTGCTGGAGGAGCTGCGGGCGCTGGGCTACCTCGACTGAGGGCGCCCCGGCTCACCCTCCACGAAAAAGCGCCCCGGCCACCGGGGGGCGGCCGGGGCGGCAAGCAACCGCCCGGGGAGTGCGGCGGGGGCTACAGCTCCTCGAGCTCGTCGCAGCGGGGGTCCATGTTGCACCCGACCAGGCGGACCACCTCGCGCCCCTCGACCTCGAGGAAGACGCCGACGCCCGGGGCGTAGTACTTCCGCGCCTCCACGCCGGGCTCGTTGAGGTTGAACTCGCGGGTCACCACGCAGTCGCCGTCGCAGAAGAGCTCCGCCAGCTCCTGAGGCACCCGGCGGTCCAGGCCGCCGCCGTCGCCGAAGCTGTAGGTGGTCGAGAGGACCTCGGCGCCGTCCTCGGCGTTGGCCAGCGAGAACTCCTGGCGGTAGATCTGGCCCACGGCCGGAGCGCCGAACATCACGATGCCGGCCTTGGCGCCCTCGACGCCGTGCTTGAAGGAGCCGTCGATCGACACCAGCTCCGCCTCCTGGGGGGCGTCGCCGCGGAAGTACTCGTAGTCCTTGGCGTTCTCGCCGCAGTACCAGACGTCGCCGTTGTTGGCGATGGCGAACCAGTCGTCGGTGTCCTCGATCAGCTCGCCGTCCTCGGAGACCACGTCGTTGACCACGATGCAGTCCACGCCGCCGACCCGCTTGGTGGCGGGGAGCACCCGCACCACGACGGTCTCGTCCTCGCTCTCCAGCACCCACTCGTGGCCCGGGGTCAGCAGCCAGTAGGGGTTGGTGTCGTCGAAGACGCCGTTGAAGTTGGCGCCGCGGAAGTCGGGGTCGTAGCGGTCCTCGCCCGAGGCCTCGCAGTAATCGAGACGAAACTCGTAGATCTCCTGGCACTCGGCCTCGGTCTCGTCGCGCTCCTCCCCGGCGTCGGCGAGGCAGTCGGCGCGGTCGTCGGCGTCGCCGATGTGGGTGCAGATCGCCTTGGACTCCCAGAAGTCGTCCCTGGCGTCGAAGCCGCAGGCCTTTCTCGCCTGCCGGGCCGAGCGCTCGCAGGGGGTGGCCGCCGCGGCGGGCAGGGCGAGAAGGGCCCATCCGGCGCAGAGCAGGGCGGCCAGGACGGCCGGCGGGCGGGCGGGAGCGAGGGCCCGCCGCACCATGGTGGCCAGCGAGGGCGGGTGGAGGGCCGCGGGCGACGCCGGCCGCGCGGCGAGGGACGGGCCCGTTGGCGCCGGCTCGGGCGGCGGCGCGGAGGCGCGGAGGCGGATCGGGGCGTGGCGGCGGGGGGCGGCTTCGAGACGGGGCGTCATCCTTCTCTCCTCTGGGTTGGGCCGCGAGACGCCGAGGCGCCGGGCCCGGGTTCGGAGGGTTGGATGCGGCCGGGGGCGAAGATCCTTCGCGGCCGCCCCGGGGAGACGCCGCCGGGCCTACCTGGCCGACGCCGGCCGGTCCCCCGCGGACGCCTCCTCCACCAGGGGAAAGAGGCCCGCCAGGATCTCGTCGTGCTGACCACGCCAGCCGGCCCAGCCCGGGGAGTAGCGGGCGTTCAGCACACGGGTCTCGATGCCCCCCTCCCGGAGCCACCCGACCAGGGCCTCGCTCGCCTCGTCGGCGCGGCGCGCCGGGTCGAAGTCGTAGTCGTGGGCGCTCCACACCACCTGCACCAGCTCCGGCTTCTCGCCGTCGGCGGCGATCATCGCCGGCAGGCTGCCGTGCGCCGGCTCGATCGGGTAGAAGCTCTGCACCGCGGCTCGTTGGAAGACGTCGGGGTGCTTGACGGCGGCGTAGACCGCCGTGACCCCCGCCGACCCGGGGCCCATGATCGCCCGCCGCTCGGGATCGGTGCGGTAGTGGCGCTCCATGTGGGGCAGGAGCTCCTCGGCCAGGAAGCGGACGTAGTCGTCCACCTGCGGCCCGCCGTACTCCGGCGGCGCCACCCGCGGCACGAAGACCGCCACCAGCGGCGCCACCGTCCGCCCCACCAGGTTGTCCAGGGTGTTGCGCATCAGCGACCCGCGCAGCAGGTTGTCACCGTGGTTGACGACGAGCAGTGGGAAGCGCGCCTCGGGGTCCCGGCCCCAGGCCGGCGGGCGCCAGACCTGGAGGGTGCGGGTGTTGCCCAGGATCTCCGAGCGGAAGGGGAAGGTGTCGAGCTCGCCGCGCGCCGTGTCGGCGGCCGGCTCGGCGACGTGGGGCTGCTCCGGGTACCCCGGCATCAACAGGTCGGAGAAGACCGCGAAGCCGTTGTCCACCGTGTGGGGGTTCGACGGGTCGGGGGTGGGCGGCCCGAAGTCCACCGAGAAGGCGTAGGTGTACTGCGCCGCCGGGTCCAGCTCCAGGCTGCGGAAGAAGAGATCGGTGCCGGCGACGCGGTAGAGACCCAGCTCCTCCCCCGGGCCCAGGAAGTCGCCCGACATCCCCACGTCGGCGGCCTCGCCCCGCCAGAGGAAGTGGGCCCAGCCCCCCTCCTCGACGATCGGGGTCGTGGCGTCTCCGCCGAAGCGCTCCCCCACGGCGGCCTGGCGCTCGCCCTCCGGCAGCGCCTCCACCGCGGCCACCCACTCACCCAGCTCGCCCTTCAGCCGCTCGGCCGGATCGACGGCGGCGACCTGGGGCTCGGCCGCGGCGTCCACCCGGACCGCGGCCATCTTCTCGAAGTCGCGCACCAGGAAGAGCCCCTCGGCGTAGCTGGGGGCCGCGGTCACGTGGTCGCCCGCCTCGAGGGCGGCGATCCGGGTGATCTCCCGGTAGCCCTCAGGCGACGGCTCGACCAGGACCAGGTCGCCGCCGCGGGCGAAGATGGCGAGCCGGCCGTCGATCTCGGCCAGGCCCACCCCCTGCGAGGCGCGGGTGCGCCAGACGATCTCGCCGGTCTCGACCTCGGCGCAGGTCAGGAAGGTGCCGCTGTAGCCGTAGAGGTGGTCGCCCACCACCACCGGCACGGAGAGGCTGTTGGCGAAGGCGCGGCTGCGCCAGACCTCCTCCACCCCGTCGCCGGTCAGCCGGTACATCACCGCCCCCTGGTCGAAGTCCACGACGAAGCGCCGCTCGTCCACCACCACCACCTGGGCGGTCTCCTCCTGCCGCTCACCCTCGGTGTGGCGGTGGCTCCAGAGGACCTCGCCGCTCTCGGGGTCGATGCCCTGGATTCTCTGGTTGCTCACCACCACGAGCTGCGAGCCCTCCCCGAGCCGCACCAGCGACGGCGTCTGGTAGCTCACCGAGTCGTCGCCGGCGGTCCAGAGCGGGGTGCCGTCGGCGCGGTCGTAGGCGGTCACCGCGCGCCCCTCGCCGCCGGTGGCCACCAGCAGCCTGTCGCCCATCGGCACCGGCGAGCTGGTGTAGCCGTAGAACGGCTTGGTGGAGGTCTCCTCGTCGAGCTGGCGGGCCCAGATCTCGGACCCGTCGTCGAGGGAGAGGGCGGCCAGCCGGCCGTGGGGACCGAGGAGGTAGACGGTGCCGTCGGCGATCGCCGGGGTGGAGAGCGGACCGTCGGAGGAGCCGGTGTGGCCGCTGTACTTCTCGCCCAGCTCGTAGCGCCAGAGCTCCCGGCCGGTCGCGAGGTCGAAGGCCGCGGCGACGTCCACCTCGCCGGCGTTGAACATCGTCACCACCCGGCCGTCGGCGACGGAGATGCCGGAGTAGCCGGATCCCAGGTCCGCGGCCCAGGCCGGCCTCAGCCCGAAGAGGTCGTCGGGGAGCACTCCCTCGACGCTCGCCCCCTCGGCCGCCGGACCCCGGTAGCGCGACCAGGCGTCGTGCTCGGTGGCGACGGCGGTCGTCGCGAGGAGAGGGAGGAGGGCCAGAAGGGCGTGGGCTCGGTTCATGGGGTCGGCTCCCGGGTGCTCGGAGGTTCGGGTTGGTGACGGCTGCGCCGCCGCGACTGTGTACGAGAAGCGGGGCGGGCGGGTTTGCGGGCCTAGGAGAACTTCAGGGCCACCTCGTCGAGGCTCGCCGGGCTGCCGAGGACGGTGACCACGTCGCCCCGTCGCAACCGGGTGTAGCCGTGGGAGATCAGGGTGGCGCCGTCGCGGCGGACGGAGAGCACCAGGGTGTCCAGCGGCAGGTGGACGTCGCGCAGCGCCACCCCGTCCAGGTCGTGGCTGGTGATCTCCAGGTCCACCACGTCCTGCTCCGACTCGGCGTCCAGCACCATGGCTCCCACCGCGGGCGAGCGCACGAGCTGGTCGAAGAGGCTGACGACCGCCACCCCCGGATCCACCACCGAGGCGCCCAGCTCCTGGAGCCGCGGCCAGTTGGAGTGGTCGGTCGAGCGCGCCACCACGATGCGGGTGCCGAACTCCTCGTAGGCCGCCTCGCAGATGCGGTAGTTGTCCTCCTCCGACATCATGGCCACGAGGGCCCGCGCCCCGTCGGCGCCGATCGCCCGGAGCGACTCCACCGAGAGGTCGGGCACCACCGCGATCTCGACGTCGTCCTCGTCCACCTCCTCGTGGCGGTCGCCGCGACGGGTGACGACCCGGGTCCGCCAGCCGTGGCGGCTGAGCTGCCGCGCCAGCGCCAGGCCCTCCGTCTCCAGGCCGAAGATCAGCGCCAGGGGGGTGCCGCGCAGGTCGTGCTTGCCCGCCTTGACGTGCGCCTCGCCGGCGAGCTGCAGGGCCATCTTGAAGAGCGGCGGTCCGAAGATCTGGTTCAGCACGATGACGGCGATCATCATGGTCGCGAAGGCCTCGCCCCAGGGCGGGAACTCGACCGCCACCTCCTTGGCCAGGCCCAGGCTGATGCCCGCCTGGGTGATGAAGGCGAAGCCGGCGATGCGCCGCAGCCGCAGCGGGTCGCCGGCCACCGTACCGCCCAGGAAGGCGCCCACGAAGACGGCCGCCAGACAGGCGCCGAAGAGCGCCACGGCGATGGTCCAGGTGGCCGTCAGGGTCTCGAAGTCGAGGGAGGCGCCGGCCAGGGTGAAGAAGGCGACGTAGACGGGCGGTCCGGTCAGATCCAGGGTCTGCTGGAAGCTGGTGCGGCGGTCGGAGAAGTTGGTGATGGTGAAGGCGGCCACCATGGCGACGAGCAGCGGCTCGAGAAAGAGCTCGCCGCCCAGGGCGTCCTGCGAGGCGTGGCGCAGGGCGTCGGTCGCCAGGAAGATGCCGTAGCCGGAGGCCAGCAGCACCATCCCTTTGAGAAAGCGCGGCCCGGGCACCCGCGTCAGCCAGGGGATGATCCTGCCCGCGATCACCCCGGCGACCACCGACAGGACCACCTCGAAGAGCACCCAGGCCACCAGACCGGGGCGGAAACCGGAGCCCGAGAGCACCGCTCCGGCCAGCGACGAGTTGACGGCGAAGATCAGGATGACCATCACGTCCATCACCACGATCACGCCCAGGACGCTCTTGGTGAAGGGGCCGCGGGCGCGGAGCTCGTTGATCACCGCGATCGCCGACGACGGCGAGCGCGCCACCAGCACCGCCCCGGCCAGGAGCGCCGCCGCCAGCCGGACCTCGGGCCCCAGCCCGGCGAGGAACGGGATCCGCTCCGCCAGGGAGTAGACGGTGGCCGCCGCGGTGGTAAAGGTCACCGCAACCAGCCCCAGGGCGGTCCAGCGGATGCTCCGGAGCCGCCCGCGCAGCTCCCTCAGGTGGAGCTCGGAGCCGGCGGCGAAGGCGATGAAGGCCAGCGCCGCCTCGTCCACGAAGCGCAGCCGCCGCAGGTCGGCGGCGGGGAGCAGGTCGAGGACGAAGGGGCCGGCCAGGATGCCGGCGGCCAGGAAGCCGGTGATCAGCGGCAGCCGGGCACCGATGAAGAAGCGGCCGATGCGGTGCGACGCCAGGCAGACCAGAGCGAAGGCGGCGAGCGGCACCAGCCAGTCGAGATAGGACATGGGCGGGACGTTGCGGACGTCGGCGAGGCGGGCGGTGCGAGGCCGGCGCTAGCCCGGCGGGATCCGGCCCGGGGTCCAGGGGGCGCCGGCGGCCTCCATCTCGGCCTCCAGGGCGGCGAGGTCGGCCTCCACCGAGCGCAGGCCCTCGGCCACCGGAGCGAACTGCTCCCGGGCGATCTCGTAGCCCCGCCGCTGGGTGGCGGTGGGCGCCGAGCTGGTGGTGAGCAGCGCCCCGACCACCCGCCCGACCCGCGAGCGGATCGCGGGCGAGGTGGGCTCGCTGCGGTTCGCCACGGTGCGGTCGCCGAAGAGCTCGTCCGTGAGGTCCTCGAGGGCGGTCTCGATCTCCTCCAGCCGGGCCGTCCAGCCGGCGTCGCCGGGGGCGGTGTCGACCGCGGCCTTGCGCAGATGGGCGATCCGGTCCTCCAGCTCGTCCACCGCCTCGCCGGCGCCCGTCA
>JAWWBN010000005.1:0-41705 GCA_033720955.1 Thermoanaerobaculia bacterium
CCTGGAGCCGCTCCGGCGCCAGCGCGATCTCCCAGGGCGGCGCTCCCGCGAGGGCGTCGCCGTCGATCTGCACCGGGGCGCGGGAGGAGGCCAGGATCTCGACCCGCTCGCGCACCGGGAGCACCTCGACGTCGGCCCGTCGCCGGTGCCGGCGGATCAGGAAGAGGTCGCGGACGAAGCCGGCGGTGGCCCAGCGGCCGCGGCCGCGGAAGAGGAGGAGGTCGAGTCGCCGGTCGTCGGGACGCGCCTCGGAGATCATCCGCCAGCCGCCGCCGTAGAGGGGAATGTTGCAGACCGCCGCGAAGAGCCCCTCGCGCCGCCGGCCGTCGACTTCGAGCTCGACCCGCGGGAAGGGGTAGGCCGGGGCCACGACGGCGGCGGTGAGCCCCACCGCCGCCCGGCCCAGACGCCGCTTGAGGCCCTGCCGCAGCCGGCCCAGGACGAAGGCGTCGAGACCGGTGGAGACCTGCATCAGGAAGGTCTCGTCGCCGCACCTCCCCACGTCGATGGGGTGGGGCCGGGCGCGGCGCAGCGCGGTCGCGGCGCGGAAGGGGTCCCGGGGCAGGCCGAGGGCGAGGGCCATGACGCCGGCCGTGCCGCCGGGCAGGAAGCCGAGCGGCACCGGCGACCCCAGGAGGCCGGCCGCCGCCTCGCGCAGGGTCCCGTCGCCGCCCAGAACGAAGACGGCTCCGGCTCCTGCCTCGGCGGCCTCGCGGGCGAGGGCGGAGGCGTGGCCCGGCGCGGCGGTGGCCCGGGTCCGGATGCGCCAGCCGCCCCCGCCCAGGATCTCCGCGATGCGGGAGACCGCGCGCTGCCGGGCGCCGAGACGCGAAGCCGGATTGACGACCAGCAGGGCGTCGCGAGCCGTCACGCGCGAGCTCCCCGGGCGGATCTAGAAGAGGCCGCCCTGCCCCCCGGTCGGCGGGGCCAGGCCGAGATGCTCGTAGGCCCGGCGCGTGGCCACCCGGCCCCGCGGGGTTCGCTGCAGAAAGCCCTCCTGGATGAGGAAGGGCTCGTAGAGGTCCTCCAGGGTGCCGCGGTCCTCGCCGAGGGCGGCGGCGATCGCCTGGATGCCGGCCGGGCCGCCGTCGTAGTGCTCGATCAGGATGGTCAGGAACTTGCGGTCCACCTCGTCGAAGCCGTGGTCGTCCACCTCGAGAAGCTCGAGCGCCGAGCGCGCCGTCTCCCGGTCGATGACGCCGTCGGCGTGCACCTGGGCGTAGTCGCGCACCCGACGCAGCAGCCGGTTCGCGATGCGCGGGGTGCCGCGGCTGCGGCGCGCGATCTCGGCTGCACCGGAGTCGTCGATGCCGATGTCGAGCAGGCCCGCCGAGCGCCGGACGATCTCGGCCAGCTCCTCCGGCTGGTAGAAGTCGATGCGGCTGACGATTCCGAAGCGCGCCCTGAGCGGCGCGGTGATGAGACCCGCGCGGGTGGTCGCGCCGACCAGGGTGAAGGGGGGCAGGCTCACCTTCATCGTGCGTGCCGCCGGGCCCTGGCCGATCACCAGGTCCAGGTGGAAGTCCTCGAGCGCCGGGTAGAGGATCTCCTCGATGGTCGGCCCCAGCCGGTGGATCTCGTCGATGAAGAGCACCTGGCCGGGCTCGAGGTTGGTGAGCACCGCCGCCAGGTCGCCGGGCCGCTCGAGGACCGGACCCGAGGTGGCCCGCAGCGGCGCCGACATCTCGTGGGCGATGATGTGCGCCAGGGTCGTCTTGCCCAGGCCGGGCGGCCCGAAGAGCAGCACGTGGTCGAGCGACTCGCCGCGCTCGCGGGCGGCCTGGAGGAAGACCCGCAGCTTGCGCAGCACCCGCTCCTGGCCTACGAACTCCTCGAGCGACCGCGGCCGGAGAGAGGCCTCGACGCCGAGGTCGTCCCGGTCCGGGGCGCCGGAGAGGAGCGAGCTGTCGCCGGCCATGGCCGGATTGTACGGGGTCGGGCGGCCCGGCTCCGGAGCCGCGCCGCGCCCCGGTGCCCTACCGGCCGCCGGCGTGGCTGCGGCCCGGCTTTCTGGTGAACTTCTCCTCGAGGTCCTTCCGGCGGCGCTCCCGCTCGCGCTCGAGGCGGACCGTCTTCTTCCGCAGGTCGGCCATCCGGTCGGTCAGAGCGCGCGCATGCTCCAGGTACCACTCCGGGAGGATGGGAACGTACCAGTCGCTCAGGCTGGTGGCCCGGTCGAGGGCTCTCTGCACGTCGCGGTTCAGCGAGCGGATCTCCCGTTCCGCGCCGCGGATGGCCCGGGTGATCCGGCCGATGGCTCCCGCCTTGATCGCGCGGATGTTCTTCTCGGTGTCGCGATGGATCTTCTTGTCGGCGGGGAAGAGGTAGGCGTTGGAGAACTCGGTCGCGCCGGTTCGCCGTGAGGTCGTCCGCGCGTAGACGTACCAGTCGCGGCTGGCGTCGAGGTGCTTGGACGTGTTCTCGGCTTCGATCGTGTAGGAGAACCCCCCCTTGTTGGCGGAGGGAACTCTGCCGGGGATCTTGAGCGTCCGCTCGCAGTCCGTCACGAACACCTCGAAGTACTTCCCTCCGGGCATGTCGGACTCGATCTGGCCGGAGAGTCGTGTGATCGGCCCTCCGACTACGTCCCGCCGCCCCGAGGCCAAGACCAGCTTCGTTGCCATCGCAAACCTCCTTCTCCCGGGTCTTCCGGGGTTTGCCCTCCACCGGCGATCGAGACCGAAGATCGTTACGGCGGACCTCTCGCAGGGGCCGTACGGCTCGGACGCCCTTCGAGCGCGGGGCGTGGCGGAGAGGCTCAGGCCCGCGACAGCCGCTTGAGCGCCGCGGGCAGCAGCACCTCGAGCTCGGCGTCTGGGAGGTCCTTCTTCGCCGCGGCCACGGCGACCTCGGCTTCCGACGGCCTGTAGCCCAGGTTGACCAGCGCCTGCACCAGCTCGTCGTCGGTGGACGGCGGGGGCGGCGGCAGGTCCGCGGCGACGTCGCCGATGCGGTCCTTGAGCTCCACCACCATCCGCTCGGCGGTCTTCTTGCCCACCCCGGAGATGGTCGCCAGACGGGCCACGTCGCCGCTGGTGATCGCCGCCACGAGCTGCTCCGGAGACATGCCCGACAGGATGGCGCGCGCCAGCCGCGGACCGATGCCGCCGACCGTGATCAGACGCTCGAAGAGCAGCTTCTGACGCCGCTGGTGGAAGCCGAAGAGCTCGATGGCCCCCTCGCGCACGTGGGTGTGCACGTGCAGGGCCACCGAGCCGGCGCCCGCCAGCCGCTCCACCTCGGCCGCGGTGGTGTGCGGCACCAGCACCTCGTAGCCGACACCGTTCACGTCGAGGATGACCCGCTCCGGCGAGCTCTCGATCAGCTTGCCCTCGAGAAAGCCGATCACCGCACGGCGCGCCGCCGGCTCAGGTGCCGGCCGGCTCCTCGACGGCCAGGTCGAAGTTCTCGACCAGCTCCGGCGCGTAGCGCACCTCGAGCTTCTCGCGGCGGCTGCGCACCACCTCCGCCAGCAGGGTCTCCGAGCGCTCGGACTCGAGCCGCTCGCGCGTCGCCTGCCGCTCTTCGGCGTACCGGGCCGGGTCGAAGCGGACCCGGTCGGCGATCTGGATCAGGACGACGGCGCCGTCGATCTCGAAAGGCCCCGCCACCTCGCCCACCTCGGAGGCGAGGGCGGCGGCGACGATCCGGGGCTGACGGCCCAGCGAGCCCACGGCGGCGCCGCGGCCGAACTCGCCCGGCTCCTCCACCTCCACCCCGAGCCGCGCGGCTACGTCGTCGAGGCTCTCTCCCGCCTCGATCCGGCTGGCGGCGCCTCCCAGACGGGCCACCGCCTGCTCCCGCCGCCGCTGCCGCTGGAGGTCGCCGACCACCTCTTCCCGCACGTCGGCCAGCTCGGCGGGCCGCGGCTCCTGCACCTCGACCAGGTGGAGGAGAGCCCACCCCCGGGCGATCTTGACCGGGTCGCTGACGGCGCCGGGCTCGAGATCGAAGGCGGCCACGGTGAAGACGGTGTCGCGGCCGATCCCCGGCACCGCATCGCCCTCGGCGAGCCCCTCGATCGACGAGAAGGTCACCGCCGGGTCCCCCTCCGCCAGGGCGGCGAGCTCTCCGGAGCCGGTGATCCCCTCCGAGTCAATCCTCTGCGCCAGCTCCTGGGCCTTGGCCTCGGCCGTGGTGACGGCCTTGGCGGAAAGCAGGCGGGCGCGGATCCGCTCGCGCACCTCCCCCAGAGGCTCGGTTCCGGCGTCGCGGCGCTCCTCGACCTGGATCAGGTGGGCGCCGAAGCTCGTCACCACGGGCCCCACGATCTCGCCGGCCGAAGCGCCGAAAGCGGCCTCTTCGAAAGCCGGGACCATGCGTCCGCGGCCGAAGAAGCCCAGGTCGCCGCCCCGGGTCTTGGACCCCGGGTCCTCGGAGAGCTCGGAGGCGACGGCGGCGAAGGCCTCACCCGCTTCGACCCGGGCGCGGGCCGCCTCGAGCGCCGCAGCGGCCTGCTCGCGGGTGCGTTGGTCGTTCACCCGGAGCAGGATGTGCCGCGCCCGCACCTGCTCCTCGGTCTCGAACTCCGCCGGATTCTCCCGGTAGTAGGTCTCGACCTCCTCGTCGGTGACCTGGAGGGTGGCCTGGAGCGCGGCGCGGTCCACCAGCAGGTAGTCGAGGGTCCGTCTCTCGGGAAGGTTGTAGTCGTCGCGGTGCTCCTCGAAGAAGGCGGCGAGCTCCTGGTCGGAGGGCGGCTCCCCGGCCTCGTCTCCGGGCTCGGTGGAGAGCTTGACCAGTCGCACCCGAGCCCGCTCCACCTGCTCGCGATAGGCCTCCTCCACCTCTGCGTCGGTGACGTAGACGCTCCGGGCCATCAGGGCGCGGAGCTTCTCATTGAGGAGGTCGTTGCGCATGGACTCCTCGAACTCCTCCACGGTGTAGCCGGCATTGCGCAGGGTGCGCGCGTAGACGTCCGGGCCCACGAAGCCGCCGGCGGAGGACTGGAAGGCGGGGAACTCGAGGATGGCGCGTTGCAGCTCGGCGTCGGTCACCTCGAGCCCCATCGCCCGCGCCTCGCGGCGCAGGATCCTCTGCGCCACCAGCGACTCGAGGACCTGGCCGGGAAGCCCGATCTGCCGCGCCAGCTCGCCCGAGAACTGGTCGCCGTAGGCCTGCCGGTAGGCCGACTCGGCCTGCTGGTAGGCGCGCTGGAACTCGCCGAACGAGATCTTGTCGGAGCCCACGGTGGCGGCCACGTCGGAGGGGCGGCCGGTGCCGCCTGGCACGGTGCCGCCGAAGTCCACGAAGACCAGCAGAATGAAGACGGCGATGACCAGCCAGAGCACCCAGCTCAGGTTCTTGAGGTTCTCGCGGAAGACTCGCAGCATCTCTTCTATCCTCGTTCGCCCGGTCCCGGGCGCAAGAGGGCACTCTACCAGCGGCCGTCGGGGCAGGCAACGCGGGGGCCGGTAAACCCCCATGAATCCAGGGGGTTCGTGCTATATTTGCCTACTTCGAAAGGGAGGGCCCACTTGGCGGCCGGTTCGGGCAGGTTCTGGTACAAGATCAAGGTCGAGACCCTGCGCATCTGGGTCTTCCTGGGCGTCGTGGCGGCGCTGGGCCTGGTGGCGTTCTCCGGCTGGGGATACGTGCAGCGGGCTCTGCTCTCCGGCGAGATCGAGAAGGCGCTCGAGGAGGGACGCGAGCTCGTGCACACCCTCCGCAGCGAGCCCGACCTGCTCAGCTTCCGCACGGAGTTCGACACCGGCCGGCGCAGCCTCGAAGAGGCGCAGACACAGCTCGCCGAGGACGACCTCGACGCGGCCTGGACCTCGGCCGAGCGCGGCCGGACGCTGCTGCGCTCCATCCTCAACGGGCTGCGCAACGAGGGGCCGAGCGGCGAAGCCCAGTTCATCTCCGTCGCCGGCGATGTGGAGTTCCGGCGTGGCGAGCAGGGCGAGTGGCTGCCGGCGCGGCGCCGGGTGACTCTCTTCCCGGGTGACTACGTGAAGACCGCGGGAGGGGGCTCGGCGGAGGTGATGACGGTGGACGGAACCCTCTTTACTGTGCGGCCCAGCACCGTCATCCTCGTGGATCAGCGCAGCTCGCGGGGCGAGCGGAACGGCGAGCGCACCATCGCGCTGCGGTCCGGGTGGGTGAATCTGAGTACCTCGCAGGCGGCCAGCCGGGTCGCCACGCCGCGGGCCGAGGCGCGGGTCGCCGGCCGCTCGGCGGCGAGCGTCTCCTACGACGAAGCGGCGAGGAAGGCCCGCTTCACCGCCCACCGCGGCGAAGTGTCCGTCACCGGGCCCGGGGGGACGCGCCAGTTGGGCGAGCGCCAGCAGGTGGAGCAGACGGGAGACCGCCTCTCCGACACGAAGACCCTGCCGCCGGCGCCCATCACCCTGGGGCCGCCGGACAATCTGGAGGTCTTCCTCACGGAGACGGAGCGGCTCCAGCTCTCCTGGCAGCCGGTGAGGAGCGCGGTGAGCTATGCTCTCCAGGTCTCGCGCAACCGGCTGTTCGTCGACAACGTGATCGACGTGGAGGCGCGGACGAAGACAGTCGCCACGTTGGGTCTAGTGGGAGAGGGGAGCTTCATCTGGCGCGTGGCGGCGACCGATCGCCAAGGTGCCCAGGGGCCGTGGAGCCTGCCGCGGCGGTTCCGCGTCTCGGGCGATCGGGGTGCGGTGGACTTCTCGGCCCTGCGTCGCGGCGCCGGGCAGAGGGACGCCGCGGGAGGGCCCGAGTAGGCCGGGGACCGCCGCGGCCGATATCCAACCACCGCAACCAGCCCGGCCCGAGCCCGCTCGGGGGGCGAATCCATCCGACGAAACGAGACGACGACCGATGCCCTTTGCCTCTCTACTGCGCTACTTCTCGAACGACCTGGCGATCGACCTCGGAACCGCCAACACCCTGGTCTACGCCCGCAACAAGGGGATCGTGGTCCGTGAGCCCTCGGTGGTGGTCGTCAACACCCTGACGAACCGGATCGAGGCGGTCGGCGCGCAGGCGAAGCAGATGCTGGGGCGCACCCCCGGCAACATCGAGTCGATCCGGCCGATGAAGGACGGCGTGATCGCCGACTTCGAGGTCACAGAGCGCATGCTGGAGGACTTCATCCGCAAGGCCCACGGGCGGCGGATGTGGGTGCACCCGCGGATCGTCATCGGCGTGCCCTCCGAGATCACCCAGGTGGAGAAGCGGGCGGTGAAGGACTCCGCCATGCGCGCGGGGGCGTCGGAGGTCTTCCTGGTGGAGCAGGCGATGATGGCGGCGATCGGCGCCGGCCTCCCCATCACCGAGCCGTCGGGGAACATGATCGTGGACATCGGGGGCGGCACCACCGACGTGGCGGTGATCTCGCTCGCGGGCACCGTCTACAGCCGCTCCGTGCGGATCGCCGGCAACGAGATGGACGACGCCATCATCCAGTACCTGAAGCGCAAGTACAACCTGCTCATCGGCGAGCGCACCGCCGAGCAGGTCAAGATGGACCTGGGGTCGGCCTTCCCGTTGAAGGAGGAGATCCGGGTCGAGATCAAGGGCCGCGACCTGGTGGAGGGGGTGCCGAAGACCCTGACCATCACCGACAGCGAGATTCGGGAAGCGCTCTCCGAGCCCGTCTCGACGATCGTCGAGGTGGTGCGAATGGCCCTCGAGCGGACGCCGCCGGAGCTGTCGGCCGACATCATGGACAAGGGAATCGTCCTCTCCGGCGGCGGCTCGCTGCTCCGCGGCCTGGACCAGAGGCTGCGCAACGAGACCGGCCTGCCGGTGGTGCTGGCCGAGGACCCGCTCTCCTCGGTCGTGCTGGGCACGGGGAAGGTCCTGGAAGAGATCGACCTGCTGCGCAAGGTGTCGATCCGGTAGGGCCCTGGTCGAGTGACCGAGCGGCGGACCCGTTGGGTGCTGGTCTCCCTGCTGCTGGGTCAGCTCGTGCTCCTCAGCCTGCAGGCGCCCGATCCCAGCGGCCGCCGCAGCCTGCTGGAGGGCACCGCGCTGCGCCTGGTGGCTCCCTTTCCGCGACTCGTCTCCGTGGTCTCCGACGGTTTTCGCGCCGTGGGCCGCGGTCTGGCGCACCGGCGCGCCCTGCTGTCAGAGAACCGCCGGCTGCGGGAGGAGGTGGAGGACCTGCGGCGGGAGCGGGTGCGGCTGTTCGGCATGGAGCGCGAGCTGCAGCGTCTCTCCGAGGCGGTGGGGTACACCCGTCCCCCGGGCGCCGAGCCGCGGGTCGCCGACGTGGTCTACATCGACCACGCCTCGTGGCTGCAGAGCCTCCTGGTGCGCGCCGGCGGGACGCCCGTCGAGCCGAACCAGGCGGTGGTGTCGCCCGACGGCCTGGTGGGCCGGGTGATCCTCACCGCCGGGCCCTACGCCAAGGTGCAGCTCATCACCGACCGGGCGGCGGGCGTGGGGGCGATGATCGAGCGCACCCGCCGGCAGGGCGTGGTCCAGGGCGCCGGCCGGGGTCTCCTGGAGCTCGCCTACGTCCCGCTGCAGGCCGACGTCGAGGTTGGCGACCGCGTGGTGACCGCGGGGATCGACGGCATCTACGCGCGGGGCATTCCGATCGGGGTGGTGACCGAGGTGAGCGCCGGCGGCGATCTCTTCCATCGCATCTCGGTGCGGCCGCTGGTCGATTTCGGGCTGCTGGACCAGGTCTACGTGCTGGCGCGCGAGCCGGTGCCCGAGGAGCTCAAGGAGGGGCTGCCCGATGCGGGGTCTTAAGGTGGCGGCGGGCCTCCTGGCCGCCCTGCTGCTGCACGTGGCCGGGGCGGAGGTCTGGCCGTACTTCCCGCGCGCATTCGACCTCTTCCTGGTGGTCCTGGTGCTCAACTCGGTCGACGGCGACACCCTGGCGGGCATGCTGGGAGGGCTCGCCGCCGGTCTGCTGAGCGATCTGCTGACCGGCGGCCCGTACGGCCTCTTCGGGTTCGTTGATACGATTCTCGGCTACAGCAGCGCCTTCCTGGCGCAGCGGCTGGTGGTGCGGCGTCTCTCGACGATCCTCGTGCTTCTGGCCCTGGCCGCCGCGGTGCAGCAGGCGCTGCTGATCTCGATGGCGCTCTTCCTCATCCCGGGCTCGGGGCTGCCCGCGCTGCCCTGGCCCTTCGTCAAGGTGGGCACCGCCGCGGTCGTGGGGGCGGTCGCCTATCAGGTGCGCCGAGTCGCCCTGCGCGGCTACGGAAGGTGGCGGAGCGCCCGCAGCGCCCGTCTGCGATAGGCCGTCATGGAGGTTCGCGAGCACCGGGAGGAGCTGCTGAAGCGCATCCCCGCGCTGCGTATCTCCTTCCTCACCCTGCTGGTGGCCATCGGCGCCGCCTACTGGTTCGTGCAGGTGATCCGCGGCGAGTACTACCGCGAGCTGGCCGAGAACAACCGTCTCCGCCGGATCCCGGTCCAGCCCATCCGTGGGCTGATCTTCGACCGGGAGGGGCGGCTGCTGGTGGACAACGTGCCCAGCTACAACCTGCGCATCGACCGCAGCCGCTCCGCCGACGTCGACCGCAGCCTGCGGTTCGCCGCGGAGACTCTCGAGCGGCCCCTGGAGGAGCTCGCCGCCCAGCTCGACCGGCAGGCCTCGGCGCCCGTCTTCACGCCGGTGCTCCTGGCCGAGAGCCTGTCGCTGTCGCAGGTGGCGCGGTTCTCGACGGCGGCCCTCGAGCATCCGGAGTTCGAGATCGACGTCGGGCACCTGCGACTCTACCGGCACGGTCCGATGACGGCCCACCTGCTGGGCTATCTCGGGGAGGTGACCGAGCAGGACCTGCGCGAGGGGAAGGGCGACTACCGCCCGGGCGACCTGCGTGGCAAGCGCGGCATCGAGCGCGCCTTCGACGGGGAGCTGCAGGGCGAGCGCGGCCAGCGCCAGGTGATCGTGGACAGCCGCGGCCGGGTGCGGGACGACTTCGCCACCCACCCCGCCCGTCCGGGCCGCAACCTGCGGCTGGAGCTCGACCTCGAGCTGCAGCAGGTCGCCGCACGCTACCTGGGCGAGCGGGTGGGCGCGGCGGTGGCCCTGGACCCGCGGGACGGCGCCGTGCTGGTGATGGCGTCGTCGCCCACCTACAACCCCAACCTCTTCGCCCGCCGCCTGGACCGGAGCGAGTGGCAGCGCCTGGTGGAGGCGCCCCACGATCCGCTGCAGAACCGGGTGATCCAGAACACCTTCGCCCCCGGGTCGGTCTACAAGGTGGTGGTGGCGGTGGCCGGGCTGATGGACCGGGCGGTCAGCCCGTCGGAGACGGTCTACTGCGGGGGGGCGACGCGGATCTACAACCGGCGCTTCCGCTGCTGGTACCGCGCCGGCCACGGCAGGGTGAACCTGCGCGAAGCGATCAAGCGGTCGTGCGACGTCTACTTCTACTACCTGGGTCAGAAGCTGGGGATCACCCGGATCGCCCACTACTCGCGTCTCTTCGGCCTGGGGAGGGAGACGGGGCTCGATCTCGGCGGCGAGCGGGCCGGCCTGGTGCCCGACCTCGAGTGGAGCCTCGGGGTGCGGGGATCGACCTGGTATCCCGGTGAGACGATCTCGGTGGCGATCGGCCAGGGGCCCCTCCTGGTGACGCCGCTCCAGGTGGCGACCATGATGGCCGTGGTGGCCAACGGCGGCCATCTGGTGACCCCCAGGGTGCTGGCCTCCTCCCCACCGGCGCCGCCGCGGGAGACCGGCCTCGACCCGGAGGCGCTGGCCTTCGTGGACGAGGCTCTCTGGGCGGTGGTCAACGAGGCCGGGACGGGCGCCGCGGCGAAGGTGCCGGGCTTCGACATCGCCGGCAAGACGGGCACGGCGCAGGTGTTCGAGCAGAAAACCTGGTTGGACAACGAGGATCTGCCCTTCGAGAAGCGCGACCACGCCTGGTTCGCGGCCTACGGGCCCGGGGACGACCCCACCCTGGTCGTGGTGGTGCTGGTGCAGCACGGCGGCGAGGGGTCACGTCAGGCCGCGCCGCTGGCGCGGATGATCTATGAGAAGTACTTCGACGATCGCCAGCCTGTCGCCCCTTCCTGACGAGCGGCTGGCCTTCCGCTCCCTGGCCAACGTCCGCTGGGGTCTGCTGGTGGCCGCGCTGCTGCTGTCGCTGATCGGTCTCGCGACCGTGCACAGCGCGAGCCTGGAGCTTCAGGTGGACTACCTGCCGCGCCAGTCGGTGCGGCTGGCGATCGCCCTGGTGGCCTGCGCCATCGCGCTCTCGGTGGACTACCAGCTCCTGACCAAGTTCGCGCTGCCGATCTATCTCACCAGCCTTGTGCTGCTGGTGGTGGTTCTCTTCGCCGGCCGCCAGGCGGGCGGCGCGCGGAGCTGGCTGGAGATCGGCGCGGCGCAGCTCCAGCCCTCCGACTTCGCCAAGCTGGCGACCACCCTGATGCTGGCGCGGTATCTCGCCAACGTGAACCGCCGCTATCTGGGGGTGCGTCAGATCCTCGCCGCCGGCGGCCTGACCGCGGCGCCCATGGTGCTGGTGGCGCTGGAGCCCGACCTGGGCGGCGCGGCGATGTTCGTGCCGATTCTGGGGGTGATGCTCCTGGTCTGCGGCGTGCGCTGGCGGTTCGTGCTGGGGGCCGCGATCGCCGTTCTGCTGGTCGGCACGGGGCTCTGGTTCTTCGTCATGATGGACTACCAGCGGCAGCGGGTACAGACCTACTTTTCTCCCGAGAGCGAGCCGCTGGGCGCCGGCTACCAGCTCCGGCAGAGCAAGATCGCCGTGGGCTCGGGACAGCTCGACGGCCGCGGCTACCTGCAGGGCACGCAGAGCCAGTTGCGCTTCCTCCCGGCGCGGCACACCGACTTCATCTTCGCGGTGCTGGCCGAGGAGTGGGGCTTTCTCGGCGTGGCGACCGTGCTGGTGCTCTACGCTGCCTTCTTCCTGAACGGCATCAAGGTCGCGATGCGGGGGAGGGACCGCGCCGGCATCTTGCTGGTCATGGGGCTGATGGCCGGCATCGGCTTCCACGTCCTGTATAACACCGCGATGGTGGTGGGGCTGGTGCCCATCACAGGCATCCCGTTGCCCTTCCTCTCCTACGGGGGCTCGTTCACCGTGGCCAACTTCGTCGCCACAGGGATGATCCTGGGCGTCGACTTCCGCCGCTACGTGAACCGCTGATGGCCAACCGCCTTCTCATCCAGAGCGACCCGCACCAGACCCGGGTCGCGGTGCTCGAGCAGGACCACCTGGTCGAGATCTATCTCGAGCTGCGGCGTCAGCGGGGGGTGGTGGGAAACATCTACAAGGGCCAGGTGTCGCGCATTCTCCCGGGGATGCAGGCGGCCTTCGTGGACATCGGCCTGGCGCGCGACGCCTTCCTCTACGCCGGCGACGTGCGCGACGCGCTGACCGACATGGACGCCCTGGCCGAGGCCGACCCGCAGACGGCCGAGTTCCCACCGCAGGAAGTGCGGCCGATCGAGGAGCTGCTGCGACGGGGCCAGGACCTGCTGGTGCAGGTGGTCAAGGAGCCCCTGCCCAACAAGGGGGCCCGGATCACCACCGAGATCACCCTCCCGGGGCGCTACCTGGTGCTGGTGCCGACGCTCCGCAGCCTGGGGGTGTCGCGGCGCATCCGCGATGCCGAAGAGCGCGAGCGGCTGCGCGCGATCCTCGAGTCGCTGGACGCCGGAGAGCACGGCATGATCGTCCGCACCGCCGGCGAGGGCAAGCGGCGGGAGGAGTTCGAGAGCGACCTCGAGGCGCTGGTGAGGCGCTGGGAGTCGATCGCCCGCGAGGCCGAGACCGCCCTGGCGCCCACGGTGGTGCACCAGGACCAGGACCTGGCGCTGCGGGTGCTGCGCGACCGCCTGGACGACACCTTCGAGGAGGTCCTGGTGGACGCGCCCGACGGCTTCGAGCGGGTGGTGCGCTACGCCGAGGAGGTCGAGCCCAAGCTGCGCGACCGGATCCGCCGCTTCGAGGCGGAGGGGGCGCTCTTCGACCGCTTCGGCGTCGAGGCGGAGCTCGAAGCCGCTCTCAACAGCAAGGTCTGGCTGAAGTCGGGCGGGCACATCGTCATCAGCCCGACCGAGGCGCTGGTGGCGATCGACGTCAACACCGGCCGCTTCGTGGGGCGCACCAGCCTGGAGGACACCGTGGTGCGCACCAATCTCGAGGCGGCCGAGGAGATCGTGCGCCAGATCCGACTGCGCGACCTGTCGGGGATCATCGTGATCGACTTCATCGACATGAGCGAGCCGGGGCATCAACAGCAGGTCTTCGACGCCTTCCAGCGCGAGCTCCAGAAGGACCGCGCCAAGAGCCAGGTACTGGGGCTCTCCGACTTCGGCCTGGTGGAGCTCACCCGCAAGCGCAGCCGCTCGAACCTGACGCGGCTGCTGACCCGGCCCTGCCCCCACTGCGAGGGCACGGGCCGCATCCTCAAGGTGGCCACCGTCTGCCTGAACCTGCGGCGCGAGGTGCTGCTGCGCCTGGCCGACTTCCGGCGCGGCGGCATCGGGCTGCGGGTCCACCCGGAGGTGCTGGAGGCGCTGCGCGGAGGTCAGCGGGCCATCCTGGAGGAGCTGGCGCGCGAGGTGGGCGGCGACCTGCGGATCGAGGAGGGGCCGGACCTGCACCACGATCTGTTCGAGATCGTGGAGGTCTGAGGTGCGATCCGCCGCGGGCGAGGAGGCCGGCCGCGGCTTCGCTCTCGCCGAGGCCACGGGGCGGTACCGCGAGCCGCTGACGCCGGACGACCTCCCCGAGGCGGTGAGCCGCGCATCCGACCCGGGAGCCGCTCGCAGGACCCTCCACTGGGGGCGGAACTACCTGTACGTGGTGGACCTGCCCAGCGGCGCCGGGGTGGTGCCGGCGGTGGTCAAGCAGTTCCGCAACGAGGGCTGGCGGGCGCGTCTGCGCCGGCGGTGGCGGGAGAGCCGGGCGGCGACGAGCTGGCGGGTGGCCTGCCGTCTCGCCGACGCCGGCGTGGCGACCCCGGCGCCGCTGCTGCTGATCGAGTCGAAGCGCCCCGCCGGCCCCTCCTTCTTCGTCAGCCGCGAGCTGGACTCCTTCGTCGAGAGCCGGTATCTCTTCCGCGCCCTCGAGCGGGGCGACGCCGGCCGTCGCTTTCCCCGGCTCGACCCGGCGAAGGTCTTCGCCGCCATGGGGCGGCTGGTGCGCCGGATGCACGACGCCGGCGTCTGGCACCGCGACCTCTCGATCGGCAACCTCCTCGTGGTCCCGGGAGCGACGCGGGAGGAGGAGCCGGAGATCTGGGTGATCGACCTGAACCGGGCGCGGCTCGACCGCAGGCTCGGCGAGCTCGCCCGGCTCCAGGACCTCTGCCGGCTGCCCATCCGGACCGCCGCCCATCGCGAGGCCTTCCTGGGCGCCTACTGGGGCGACGGCGCGAACCGGGTGCGGGACGCCCTCTTCGTGCTCGCGTCGCGGGGCTTTCTGCTGAAGAACCGGCTCAAGCGGGCTCTCCGCGCTCCGTTCCGGTGGCTCGGGCGGCTGAAGCCGCGCCGCGCCTACCCGCACATCCCGCCCCCGCCGGCCGGCGCCGGCCGACGCGAGAAGGCCGTCTGGGACCACCTCTCCGACCAGCCGCACCAGCACGCCGGCTCGCTGGAGAAGACCGGCGCCCGCCTGGCCGACGCCGGCCTCCACCTGCGGACCTACGGCGGCAGCCTGGCGCCGGCGGCGCGCGCCCTGAGGCGGTACCGGAAGCTGCGCCGGGAGCTCTACCGCCGGCCCCGGCCGTTCCGCGGGCTCGGTGTCTGTCTCCGGCCCTGGCCCGACGATCCGGCCGCCCCTCTCGCGGCGGTGGACGAGCTCGGCATCCGCAGGGTCTTTCTGCGTCTCCACCCGTGGGAGGAGGACCACCGGGCCGAGGCGGAGCTCGCGGCCGAGCTGGCGGCGCGGGAGACGGACATCACCTTCGGGCTGGCCCAGAGCCGCGAGCTGGTGCGCGACCCGGAGCGGTGGCGCTCGGCCGTCGCCCGGCTGGGAGAGGCCTTCCTGCCCCACGGCCGTCGGTTCCAGATCGGCCAGGCGGTGAACCGGAGCAAGTGGGGCATCTGGAACGCCCGGGAGTACCACGAGCTGGCCGACGTCGCCGAGGAGGTGCTGCGCGGGCTGGGCGAGGTGGAGCTGCTGGGTCCGGCGGTGATCGACTTCGAGCTCCACGCCACGGTGGCCCTGGTCAACCAGCGCCGCCGCGGCCGCTTCGACGGGCTGGCGAGCCTGCTCTACGTGGACCGGCGGGGGGCGCCGGAGAACCCGCAGCTCGGTTTCGACGCCATCGGCAAGGTCGTGCTGCTCAAGGCGATCGCCGAGACCGCCCGGGATTGCGGCCCGGAGTCGTGGATCACCGAGTTCAACTGGCCCCTCGAGGAGGGCCCCCACGCGCCGGCCGGCCGGGCGGTGGCGGTGAGCGAGGAGCTCCAGGCCGACTACCTGGCGCGTTTCTATCTGATGGCCCTCGGCACGGGTCTCCTGGAGGGGGCCTTCTGGTGGCAGGCGATCGCGCGCGGCTACGGCCTGATCGATCCGGAGGGTCTGCGCCGCCGGCCGGCCTTCCGCGCCCTGGCGACCCTGGCGGCGGTCCTCGAAGAGGCTCGGTTCGAGGGGCCGCTGGCGACCCCGCCACCGGCCTGGCTCTACCGGTTCACCGCGGCCGAGGGGGAGATCGTGGCCGGATGGAGCTCGGGCGGGACCGTCGTCGTCGAGCTTCCCCGGCCGGCCCGCGCGGTGGTGGGCCGCGACGGGGCCGAGAGTCCGGGGGCCGGGCCCCGGGTGGAGGTGGGCTCGTCTCCGGCCTACTTCCTGCTGGCCGACCCGTAGACCAGGGGTCCACGCGGAGGCAGAGGGAGGTCGGGGACGGGGCGGGGCGCCGCCGCCGGCCCTTGGCGCGCTCGGGCGGCCGTCGTCGGGCTGGAGGGACGTTCGAGCGCGGGGTAGGGTATACGGTCCCATGGCCGGTCTGCGCCGCTTCCACCCGGTCGTCGCCCGCTGGTTCGAAGGGCACGTCGGCAGCCCGACCGAGACCCAGCGACGGGCCTGGGCGAGGATCGCCGAGGGGGAGCACGTTCTCGTCACCGCGCCCACCGGCAGCGGCAAGACGCTGACCGCTTTCCTCTGGGCTCTCGACCGGCTCCTGACCGGCGAATGGGAGGGCGGCCGCACCCGGGTCCTGTACGTCTCGCCGCTCAAGGCGCTCAACAACGACATCGAGCGCAATCTCCTCTTTCCGCTGGCGGGGCTGGAGACCGCCTTCGAGAGGGCCGGGATCGAGGCGCATCCGGTGCGCGTGCGCACCCGCAGCGGCGACACCCCCACCGGCGAGCGCCAGAAGATGGTGCGCCGGCCGCCGGAGATCCTGATCACCACTCCGGAGAGCCTCAACATCCTCCTCACCTCCAAGGGGGGACGAGGGATGCTCGGGGCGCTCGCCACGGTGATCCTGGACGAGATCCACGCGGTGGCGGGCTCGAAGCGGGGGACCCACCTGATCACCGCGGTCGAGCGGCTGACCGAGCTCTCCGGCGAGGTGCAGCGGATCGCCCTCTCGGCCACGGTCCGGCCGCTCGCGCGGGTGGCCCGGTTCGTGGGCGGCTACCGGCGGGCCGACGAGGGCGGTGGCGAGCCGGTCTACCGGCCTCGGCCGGTCGAGATCGTCCGCACCACGGCCGAGAAGCGCTACGACTTCGCGGTCGCCTTCCCGGAGGAGGCGGCCGCGCCGCAGTCGGGCGGCGGCGACGACCTGGACCTCCTGGAGCTGGACCGGCCGCCCGACGGCATCTGGACCCAGATGGCGCGGGCGCTGAAGCAGCGCATCCGCGCCAACCGCTCGACGCTGCTCTTCGGCAACAGCCGGCGGATGGTGGAGAAGCTGACCCGGCATCTCAACGAGGACGAGGTCGGGGAGCTCGCCTACTCGCACCACGGCTCGCTGTCGCGCGAGATCCGCACAGTGGTCGAGCGGCGGCTCAAGGAGGGCCGGCTGGCGGCCATCGTGGCCACCAACTCGCTCGAGCTGGGCATCGACGTGGGCTCCCTCGACGAGGTGCTCATGGTGGGCACTCCGCCCAGCGTCGCCTCGGCGGTCCAGAGGGTCGGGCGCTCGGGTCACCGGGTCGGCGAGACCGCGCGCGGACGGCTCTACCCGATCTTCGGGCGCGACTTTCTCGACGCCGCCGTGGTCGGCCGGGCGGTGGCGGAGGGCGACGTCGAGGAGGTCCGGCCCGTCACCGGGGCGCTCGACGTCCTGGCGCAGGTGCTCCTCTCGATGTTGGCGGCGGAGCCGCGGGAGATCGACGAGCTCTACGACTTCATCCGCACGGCGGCGCCCTACCGGCGGCTCTCGCGCCGCCAGTTCGACCTGGTGCTCGAGATGCTGGCCGGCCGCTACGCCGACAGCCGCGTCCGGGAGCTGGCGCCCCGCGTCTCGATCGACCGTCTCCGGGGCGTGGTGCGGGCGCGGCCGGGCGCGGCCCGTCTGATCTACCTGTCCGGCGGCACCATCCCGGACCGCGGCTACTTCAACCTCCGGCTGGCGGACTCCAAGGCCAAGCTGGGCGAGCTGGACGAGGAGTTCGTCTGGGAGCGCTCGGTGGGCGACAGCTTCACCCTCGGCGCGCAGAGCTGGCGCATCGTCCGCGTGACCCACAACGACGTGCTGGTCACGCCGGCGCCGCGGGCGGCGGCCATGGCCCCCTTCTGGCGGGCCGAGGCCCGCGACCGCAGCTTCCACCTCTCCGAGCGGGTCGGTCTCTTCCTGGAGCGCGCCGAGGAGACCCTGCGCGGCAGCGGCGGGACCGAGGTCCTGCTCGAGAGCCTGCAGCGGGACCACCACATGGAGCCGTTCGCGGCGGGCCAGCTCGTGGAGCTGCTCCTGCGCCAGCGCGCGGCCACGGGCCGGCTGCCCCACCGGCGGCTGCTTCTGGTGGAGCGCTTTCGCGACGACTCGACGCCGGAGAAGGGGCGCGAGGGGCGCGAGCAGCTCGTGCTCCACACCTTCTGGGGCGGCAGGGTCAACCGTCCGCTGACCGTCGCCCTGGCGGCCGCCTGGGAGCGGCGGCACGGGACGCCGCTCGAGATCGACCACGACAACGACTGCGTGATCCTCGCCCTCCCCGCCGGGGTGGAGGTGGACGAGATCCTCGAGCTGGTGCGCTCGGACAACCTGGAGAGCCTGCTGCGCCGGGGGCTGGCCCGCACCGGTTTCTTCGGCGCCCGCTTTCGCGAGAACGCCGGCCGCGCCCTCCTCCTGCCGCGGGGCGGCTTCCGGCGGCGGGTGCCGCTGTGGCTCAGCCGCGAGCGGGCCAAGAAGCTGCTCGACACGGTGTCGCGGTACCGCGACTTCCCCGTGCTGGTCGAGACCTGGCGGCACTGTCTGCAGGACGCGTTCGAGCTCGAGACGGCGCGTCGGCTGCTGGGCGAGCTCGAGCGGGGCGAGATCGAAGTGCTCCAGGCCGCGACCGGCGCTCCGTCGCCCTTCGCCGCGGGCCTGATCTGGCAGCGGACCAACCGGCTGATGTACGAGGACGACGTGCCCGAGGGCGAGACCGGAGGTCTCTCGGGCGGGCTGCTCAAGGAGCTGGTCCACTCTTCGCGGCTGCGCCCCCGGCTGCCGGCGGATCTCCTGGACCGCTTCCAGCGCAAGCTCCACCGGACCTATCCGGGGTACGCGCCGCGCACCGCGGACGAGCTGGTGGACTGGGTCGTGGAGCGGATCGCCATTCCGCGCGGGGAGTGGCGGCAGCTCCTCGCGGCGATCGACCGCGACGGCGCGGCGGAGGGCGGCGGGGGGACGGCGACGGCGATGCTGGCCGGGGCGGGCGACCGGCTGGCGCGGTTGGGGCTGGCCGGCGCCGACCGCGAGAGTGGGGAGTGGGAGGGAGTGGTGGTCGCGACCGAGGCCGCGCCTAGGCTTCTCCGCGCCCTCGGGAGGGAGGCGGACGAGGTCGTGTTCGCGGCCGTCCACGAGGGGGTGGGCGAGGGCGAGCTGCGTCGGACCGTCGTCGCCGCCGCCGAGCTGCCCGGGCCGCCGGCCGTCGAGGGGGGAGAGGGCGATCCCCTGGAGGGGCTGGTTGCCGAGTGGGTCCGCTACTACGGCCCGTTCGACCCGGCGCTCCTGGGCTCCGTCTTCGGCCTCCCGGGCCCCCGGGTGGACGAGATCGTGGAGAGCCTGGCCGCCGCCGAGACGGTGGTGGTGGACCAGTTCCGCGGCGCGCCGCCGGGCGAGGAGGACGAGGCGCCGCTCGAGGTGTGCGACGCGGAGAACCTGGAGCGCCTGCTGCGGATCCTGCGCGCCAGCTCGCGGGTCTCGCTGCCCACCCTCCCCCTGGCGCGTCTGCCCCTCTTCCTGGCCAGCCACCAGGGGCTCGCCGGCCGCGGCGGCGGCGTCGAGGACCTGGAGCGGGCCCTGGAGCGGCTCTTTCTCTTTCCGGCGCCCGCGCCGGCGTGGGAGGCCGACCTGCTCCCGGCGCGGCTCGACCCCTACTATCCCTCCTGGCTCGACAGCCTGATGCAGGAGAGTCGGCTGCTCTGGGTGGGATGCGGCCGCGAGAAGGTGACCTTCGCCTTCCCCGGCGATCTCGAGCTTCTGGAGGTGGAGGGCGGGCAGGAGGGGGACGGGGAGGAGGAAGCGGCCGGTGAGGCCGTCTCGACGCTCTTCGCCGATCCGGGAGCGCGGTACTCCCTCGAGGAGCTCGCGCGACAGAGCGGCGTCGAGACCTCCGAGCTGACCCGGCGGCTCTGGGACCTCGCCTGGCGGGGTCGGGTGTCGAACAGCACCTTCCTGGCGGTGCGGCAGGGCGCCCTGGCCCGCTTTCGCGCCGGAGAGGAGACGCCGCCGCCCCGGGCGCCGCGGCCGCCGGGAGGACGGCGCTTCCGCTCCTGGCGCTCGGAGCGTCCCCACCCGGGCGACTGGTTCCTGTTGAACGGCGACCGCCGGCGCGAGCGGCCGGACGCGCTGGACCTGGAGGAGCTCAACAAGGAGCGGGCGAGGGTGCTGCTGGAGCGCTACGGGGTGCTCTTCCGCGAGCTCGCGCTGCGCGAGCTGCCCGGCCTGGGCTGGGGTCGGATCTTCCGCAGCCTGCGGCTCATGGAGCTCTCGGGCGAGATCTTCTCGGGCCACTTCTTCGACGGCATCCCCGGGCTGCAGTTCGCGACCCCCGCCGCGCTGCGGCGTCTGCGCGATGGGCTGGCGGAGGACGCGGTCTACTGGATGTCCGCCATCGATCCGGCGGCGCCGTGCGGGCTGGGGCTCGAGGGCTTTCGCGGCGAGTCGCCGGCCCGTCTGCCATCGAACCACCTGGTCTTCCACGGCCAGCGGCTGGTGCTGGTGTCGCGCCGGGGCGGCGGGGAGCTCGAGATCCGCGTCGCCGCCGATCATCCTCACCTGGAGGAGTACCTCGAGTTCCTGAAGGTACAGCTCACCCGGCAGTTCGACCCGGTGCGGGCGGTGGACGTGGAGACGATCAACGGCGAGCCCGCCGTCCGCAGCCCCTTCGCCGCCCCCCTGGCCGGGATCTTCGCGCTGACGCGGGAGCCGGGCGCCCTGCGTCTGCGCCGGCGCTACTAGGGCGCGGGAGCGGTCAGCGCGCGCCGCGGCAGTCGGCGGCTCGCCGGCGCGCCGCCCTCTCCAGCCGGCGGACGCTCTTCCGGGTGATGTCGAGGTAGAGGTAGGGGGCGCGGCGCTGGGAGCAGTCGGTGGCCCAGCGGTCCTGCTTGCGGAACGGGTGGCAGGGGCGGTCGACGCAGCGGTCGCGGTTCGGGCGGCCCGACCAGTGGCGGTCGGCGCGGGTGTTGTGGACCGAGCAGACCGCCGGGAAGATGCCGCTGCCCTCGGTCAGCTCGTTGTAGGAGACGACGCTGATCCGCCGCGGCGGCTCTCCCTCGGGCCCGCAGCCGGTGGCGCGGGCGATCACCGCGTCCCAGGCGCTCTGATAGGTGGCGCCGCCGTCCCTGGGGAGGAAGTTGGTGGGGTCCTGCCCCTCGGGCGGCCAGAAGCCCACCAGGAGGTCGACGTTGCCCAGGAGATTGGTCTCCAGCCCGGAGAGAGAGGCGAAGAGGTGGTTGACCTCGTCGTGCCGGGCTCCCTGCCAGGTGAAGTTGACGCTCCACCAGGCCTCGACGCCGAAGTCGCGCCGCAGGCGGCGGTTCATCTCCTCGAAGAGGCCGGGCTCCGCGGTCTCGGCCCCCGGCACCCACCACAGCCCCACCAGCACGCGGCCGTCCACCCAGACCAGGTCGTCGCCCCCCAGCTCGGCCAGGAAGCGGTCGAACCACTTCCTGACGACCCGGTAGAGCTCGCCCTTCCCGGCCGCGGTGTCGAACCGCTTGGGGCAGTCGCGGCAGGCGAAGGAGCCGGCGGCGAAGTAGGGCGCCACGCGGGGAGCCTCTCTGCCCCTCGCCCGGCGCTCGGCGATGGCGGCGAAGAGGTTCGACTGCTCCTGCCGGTACTCGAAGGTGTCCACGGCGAAGATCATGTTGAAGCGCGCCTTGGCGATCTCGGCTATCTGGCGGCGGTGATAGGCCTCGGAGCCGTCCCACGCCCGCCGCCCCTCGAGCGGTACCCAGGGGCCGTAGTACTGGCCCATCACCGAGCCGTGCCGGTTGACCCGGAACCAGGAGAAGTAGACCGGCCCGATCCACGTCTGCGGGAGCTGGGCGCCGGGCGGCGGCGTCAGCCGCGGCGGGGTCGGGGGCGTCCCCATAGCCGGCCCGGCGGCGAGCAGGGCGACCAGCGCGGTCAGGGGGGCGATCGGGCGAGCCACGGTCGCCGCGCACGCTAGCCCCGGTCGGCCGGGAGCCGCTGTGGCGTGTGGCACAGGGGCTGCATCTAAAGGAACACGGGCTACGTATTCACTGTTGTAGAGAGTGCGGGAGCCGACCCGATGAGAGACTTCAGCCCCCAGGCCCGTCTGTTTCCCCTGGAGCCCGTGGACCGGTCGCGACACGCGCTCCGGGGAAGCCGCTGGCCCGGCCCCACCTTCGGCGAGTTCGTCACCGAGCTCGAGCACGAGTTCGGCAGCTCGGTGGACACCACCTCCCTCTTCCTCACCGGTCTCGACCGACGGGACACCCTGAGCCCGGCGGAGGTGAAGGCTCTCTGCGCCCAGCTCGGGGTACCGGCCGAAGACTTCGGGGTCTAGCGAGCCCGGCGGCGGTCGGCGCGCCGGGCGGAGGGGTCCGATCGCCGCGGCCGCGCCTAGAATCGGGGCGTGCTGGGCGGCTCGCGGCGCAAGCTGGCGCTGCTCTGGGCCCTCTACTTCGTCCAGGGCATGCCCTACGGCTTCCAGGCGACCGCCCTGCCCGCCTACCTGCGCGACGCCGGGATGTCGCTCACCGGGATCGGGCTGGCCTCGGCGCTCTCCCTGCCGTGGATGCTCAAGATCGTCTGGGCGCCGCTCGTGGACCGGTACAGCCTGCCGGGAGTGGGCCGGCGCCGCTCCTGGATCCTGCCGCTGCAGCTCGTCCTGGCGACCACCTGCGCCGCGGCCGCCCTGGTGCCGCCGGACCGCTCGCTCGGCCTGCTGCTGGCCCTGGTTCTCGGGATGAACCTCTGGGCCGCCACCCTGGACGTGGCCGTGGACGGTCTGGCGGTGGATCTCCTCGAGCCCTCCGAGCTGGGCAAGGGCAACATCGCCCAGGTCGTGGGCTTCAAAGTCGGCATGCTGACGGGCGGAGGCCTGCTGGTCTGGGCCAGCGCGACGGTCGGCTGGCGGGGTCTCTTTCTCGGCATGGCGGGCCTGGCGCTCGCGGTCTTTCTCGGCACGCTGGCCTTCCGCGAGCGCGACGCCCTGGCGGCGGCCTCGCGTACTGCGGCGACGGCCGCCCGTCTCTCGCTGCGCGGCATCGTCCAGCTCCTGGGCCGGGCCCTGGCCCAGCCCGCGAGCGCCTGGCTGGTCGTCTTCATCGGCACCTACAAGTTGGGCGAGAGCCTGGCCGACGCCATGTTCGCGCCCTTCCTGATCGACGCCGGCTTCGTGCCGGAGCAGATCGGGCTCTGGCTGGGCACCTGGGGGATGCTCTTCTCGATCGGCGGCTCGGTCGGCGGGGGTCTCCTCGCCAGCCGGGTGAGGCTCCTCCAGGCGGTGGCGATCACCGCCACGCTGCGGGTGGCGCCGCTGGCCGGGATCTGGTGGCTCTCCCTGGGCACGCCGACCGAGGCGGGGGTCGTGGCGGTCACCTGCGCCGAGCACTTCTTCGGCGGCGCCCTGACCACGGCGCTCTTCGCCTACATGATGAGCAAGGTGGACCGGAGGATCGGCGCCACCCACTACACCTTCCTCGCCACCATCGAGGTCTGGGGGAAGGCGCCGGCCCGGATGGCCTCCGGGGCGATCGCCGAGCACGGCTCCTACGAGCTCCTCTTCGGGCTGGCGGTCTTTCTCTCCGCGATCTTCCTGATCCTCCTGGCGCCCCTCTCCGAGCATCGGGGGCGGGTCCTGGGCGACGCCCCGGGCGGCGATGAGGCCGCCAGGTGAAGAGCCGGCGCCGCCCGCCGGGCTGTAACCGGTGAGGTCGTTCACGCATCTGTCACCATGGCGAGGCCCGGCATCGCGTCGCCGGGCCGGGAGAACGAGGAGACCGTGACGACGGCGGTGATGACAGCGGAGGAGCCGAGAGCGCCGGAGAGCGAGGAGGTGGCCCTCGTGGCCGCCAGCCGCGCCGGCGACGAGGAGGCCTTCACCCGGTTGGTGCGACGTCACGAGCGCCGGGTCTTCCAGCTCGCGGGCCGTTTCTTCCACACCCGCGAGGAGGTCGAGGACGCGGCCCAGGAGACCTTTCTCACCGTCTGGTCGAAGCTCGGAACCTACCGCGGCCGGGCCCCGTTCGAGCACTGGCTCACCCGCGTCTGTCTCAACTGCTGCTACGCGCGTCTGCGGCGCCGGCGGCCGGCCGAGGTGCCGCTGGTGCGGGAGCCGGCGGCGCCGGCCGCCGCGCCGGGGTCGCGGCTCGAGGCGGAGCGGCTGCTGGCGCGGCTGACGCCCGAGGACCGCTTCGTGCTGACGCTGCTGCACGGCGAGCAGATCTCGGTGGCGGAGATCGCCGATCTCACCGGCTGGAGCCGCTCCAAGGTCAAGGTGCGGGCTCACCGGGCCCGCAAGCGCCTGCGCAGGCTCCTGGAGGAGGCCCCGGCGTGAGCTGCGATACGGTGCGTGCGAAGCTGATCCGCGGGTCGAGGCCCGGCGCCGCCGAGCTCGACCATCTGGGCCGGTGCCCGGAGTGCGCCCTGTTCGCCCGGCGTCTGGAGGAGAGCTCCCGGCTTCTCGGCCGCCCGGCCGGCTTCGAGCCGGACCCATCCTTCGCGCCCCGAGTCGCCGCGGCGCTGCCGCGGGGCCCCGCTCTCCTGGGCTGGGCGGCGCTGCGGCTGATTCCGGCGACCGTGGCCCTGGCCCTGGTGCTGGCCGGCTGGTGTCTCCTGGACACCCCGTCTCCCTCCGCCCTCTTCGGGCAGGGGGCGAGCGACGACCCGCTGGCCTGGGTGCTGCAGGGCGAGCCGGAGGACGAGGGATGACGCGGGTCACCGCCCTGGCCGCCGTCGCCGCGCTCTTCGTGACCGGGGTGCTCGTCGGCGCCCTGGCCACCCACCTCTTCTACACCCAGCGTCTGCTTCGGCCCGAGGGCGCACCGCGGGCGATGGTGATGGGCCGTCTCTTCAGCCGTCAGCTCGAGCGCAGCCTGGAGCTCACGCCCGAGCAGGCGGAGCAGGTGGAGAAGATCGTGCGCGACAGCCACGCCGAGGCCGACCGTCTGCGCCGGGAGACCTTCCCGCGGGTTCGCCAGATCGTGGACGAGGCGGCGGCGGAGATCGAGGCCATCCTCACCGAAGAGCAGCGCGAGCGCTTCCGGGAGCTGCGACGCCGCCAGCGCGACCGGGCGGAGCAGTTCCTGCTCGGTCCGCCGGGTCCGGGCCGACGACGCGGCCCCGGTCCGCCGCCGGATCCCCCGCCGCCGCGGCCGTAGCGGGCCGGTCCGCGGCCCCCGGATGATCGACGCCGGCTCCTCTCCGCGCGAGCCGCCGGGGCTCCGAGCCCTCCGAGCGCGGCCGCCGCCGGCTCGGCGCTTCCAGGTGTAACCGGCCGGCCGTCTCGCCCATCTATCCGGGCAGAGGCGGAAGGGAACGACGGCTCGACCGCCCGCCACCCACCACCGTCGAGAGGGAGAGTGAGAATGACCACGAGAACCGGAATCGGAGCCGTCGTCCTCGTCGCCATGGCCTGCCTGCTGGCCGCGACGGCGCAGGCGCAGGGAGCGAGAGGCCGGGGCCGGGGACCCGGCGGAGCGGGGATGGGGCCGGGCCCGCGAGGGTTGGGCGGCCCGGACGGCCCGCCGGGAGGTCTGATGGCCGAGCTGATGATCGACCATCTGGATCTGACGCCGGAGCAGCTCGAGGCGATCGGGGCGGAGCGCGGCCTCTGGGCCGAGCGTGGCGAGGAGCTGCGGCGCGAGATGTGGGAGCGACGCAAGGCGGTGCGGGAGGCCTCCCAGGCACGGCCGCTGGACGAGGAGGCGGTGCGGGCCGCCGCCCTGGGCGCGGCGGAGATCGAGGTCGAGCTGGCGGTCCACCGGGCGCGGGCGCTTCAGGCGGTGTACGGCCTGCTCACCGAAGAGCAGCTCACCGAGCTGGACACCCTGCGCGAGCGGATGGCCGAGCGCCGCGAGCGCATGCGCGACCGCTTCCGGGAGCGCCGGTTCCCCGGAGCCGACTAGCGACCCTCGGGGGCCCGGGGCGCGGCCAGGCGGCGCGCCGAGGCACGGTCGAGGGCTCCGGAGCCCAGACCCGGCCCCCGGGGACGAGCCCCCGGGGGCCTTCGCCGCCGGGCTCGAGGACGGACGGCGGTCGCGTGGCTACGTCCGGGGCGGCAGGCGGAGCGTCCAGACGACGAGGAGAACGGTGGTGGCGGAGAGGTTCGCCACCGTGATCCCCTCGAGAAGCCGCCGGGGCCCGTCGCCCGCGCTCGCCGGGTCGAAGAGCCTGAGCACGGCGCCGGCCAGCAGCACGAGGGCGGTGAGGGAGCCCGCGATGCCGAAGGGGCGCAGGGCGGGGCGGCGATCCCGAAGCAGCGCCAGGGCCGCGACGAGCAGCAGGGTGGAGCCGCCGAGGAAGAAGTAGGTCGTCATCGGGCTCTTCCGAGGGAGCCTACCGCAGCGCTCAGTCGGGGAAGCAGGCGAGGATGGCCGAGGCCACGGCGACCTCGTGGGCGAGGATGGCGAAGACGCAGCTCGCGCCCAGGGTGGGGACGCCGCCGACCACGCAGCCGGCGATGATCCCCCAGACGGAGACCACGTAGCCGGTGATGCCCAGGGCGCACTCGAAGAACTCGCGCAGGCTGGCCGGGGCCACGGCCTCCCTGTCGAGGGCCGTCAGCGCCACCCGCATCTCGCGCAGGAACTCGGCGCTGTGACGCGAGGCGAGGGTCTCGGCCAGGTGCAGGTAGGCGCGATGGTCGCCGCCGTGCCCGCCGCGGGGGTGGAAGGAGCTCACGGCGCGGTCGCCGTCGTGGACGGTGAGCTCGCGCAGCCGGCCGTCGCGCCCGGTGGCGTACCTGACCACGACCTGGCCGTCGATGAGCACGCTGGGGCCGAGACCGGCGTCCGGCGACATCTCGAAGGTCATCTGCTCGCCGCTCGCCGCGGTGAGAGTCGCGGCGGCGGTGAAGCCGCCCCGCTCCGCGGGCCAGGCGAGGACCTCGATCCGAAAGCCGTTGGGCGCGTCGTAGCCGAAGCGCTCGACGCGGCCGCCCGAGCCGTCGGGGGCCTGGGTGCGGGGGAGGGGCCGGGGCGAGGGCCGCGGCGGCTCCTTCTGGATGCGCTGGATGGGTCCGGGCAGCGGGCGGGTGTTCTCTTTGTTGACGATGCCGGAGGCGGCGCCGTTCGCGCGGTCGGGCTCGGCCCGGACGCCGGCGGGAGGCAGGAGCTGCAGCAGGAGAGCGGGGAGGATCGTGCGGGCGATGGTGGATCGTCTCATCTCGGGGTTCTCCTCAGGTGTCGATCCGCGGAAGGGGGAGGGGGAGGGGGAGAAGGTCCGGAGCCTCGAAGGGGGCGCGGCGGCCCCCGGCACTCCGGCGCCGGGGGCGGGGCGGGTCGGTGGGGGACGGGGGGCATGACGTCGGCCGCTCGGACGCGACCAGTGGGGCCGCGCTCCCCCAACAGACGGAAAACCGGAGCGCAATCTGCCGGCGCTCGCCGCGGTCCCGGCCGCTACGGGGCGCTAGGACTCTTCGAGCCGGCGCCGCAGCCGGCGGAGCTCGCGCTGCATCTCGGGCAGCCGGGCGAGCGCCGCCTGGATGCGGATCTCGAGCGTCTTCTCCCGCGCCGGGTTCCCCCACATGACGGCGCCGGGGGGAACGTCGCGGAAGGCCACCGAGGTGCCGCCCAGCACCGCGCCCTCGCCGATGGTGACGTTGTCCGAGGTCCCCGCCCGCCCGGCGAGAATCGCCCGGTCGCCCACCGTCACGGAGCCGGAGAGCGCCACGGTCGGCAGGATCAGCACGTCCTCGCCGACGCGGCAGTTGTGGGCGACGTGAGCCAGGTCGCCGACCTTGGTGCCGCGCCCGATGGTGGTGCTGGCGATGGTCGCCCGGTCGATGGTCGCCAGGGCGCCGATCTCGACGTCGTCGCCGATCACGATCGACCCCACCTGCGGCACCTTCACGTGGCGGCCGTCGAGCTGCGCGTAGCCGTACCCTTCCGCGCCGATCACCGCCCCGGCGTGCACCACCAGGCGGTCGCCGGCGACGACGTCCTCCAGGATCACCACGTTGGGCCAGAGCACCGAACGGCGCCCGATTCGGCTGCGCTGTCCCAGGTAGACGTTGGCGTAGAGAACGGAGCCGTCGCCGACCTCGGCTTCCTCGCGCACCACCGCACCGGGCCCCACGGTGACCCCCTCGCCGATCTTCGCCGCCGGATGGACCTCAGCCGCCGGGTGGATCCCGGCCGGCTGCCGTCTTGCCTCCTCGGCGATCCTCGCCAGGATGCGCGCGAAGGCGGCGAGAGGAGCCGTCACCACGAGCTGGTGGCCGGCGAACCCGTCGATCGGCTCCGGCACCAGCAGCGCTCCGGCGCGCGAGCCGGCCGCCGCCTCGAGGTAGCGCCGGTCCTTGACGAACGAGAGGTCCCTCGGACCGGCGCTCTCCAGGGGCGCCAGGCCGGCGCACAGGAAGCCGGGGTCGCCCACGATCTCCCCGCCGCCGACCAGGCCGCGGACCTCGTCGAGGGTCAGGTCGAGGCGGGGCACTCCCGTCTACTCCGCGATCCAGTCGTAGGTGCGAACCAGGTCGTCCGCGGTGCTCACCTCGCCGTCGGGGCCCACGCTCCACAGGGTGAACCCCTCGTCGGTCTCGTAGTAGCCGTAGTAGAGGCCGTCGAAGGGATCGCCCGGCAGGGGCTCGGACGGGTACCTGTCCTCCCAGGCGGCGAGGATCTCGTCCATGGAGAGCTCGCCGGTCCGGCGCTGGCGCAGCCCCCGGATGACCGGCGCCAGGTCGTCGAACTCGGACCACACGGAGCGCGTCGCCGCCTCCGCGTCGCCGCCGAAGACGGAGTCGATAGGGCTCTCCGCCGCGGGCAGCTCGAGCAGCCGCTCCATCCTGGGGAGGAGAACCGCCACGGTCAGGAAGCCCGCCAGCGACGGCACCGCCACGAGGGCGCCCAGAAGGAGGGCCGCCCGCATGGGCCCCCGCACGGCCACCCACCCCGGCGGCTTGAGGGCCGGGTCGATGGCGGCCACCCGCTCGCAGAGAGGCGGATAGCCCGAGAGCCACTTTCCCAGGGTCATCCAGCCGGTGTCCAGGTCCTTCGACTGGGCGACGAAGCTCACCAGGTTCACCCGCCCGGCGTGCGCGCCGCCCGCCGCGAGGATCGTCAGGCCGTGCTTGGCGCCGTCCAGGTCGCCGCAGAGGGCGGCGCCGTAGCGGTCGCAGGTGTACTCCCGGGCGCGCGAGTAGGCCGACCCCAGGAAGGGCATGAAGAGCCCCGGCGCCAGGAGCCAGGCGAAGCTCAGGTGCCCGGCGCGGATGTGCCCCAGCTCGTGGCCGATGATCATGTCGCGGGCGCCGTGGTCGTCGCCGCAGGCGTCGAGGAGATCGGAGTAGAGGACGATCATCCGCGAGCGGAAGAAGCGGGTCGCGAAGGCGTTGAGGGAGCCTCCCGCCTCCATGAGGTAGGCCTCCGGCACCGAGGCGAGGCCGGCCCGGCGGGTGAGCTCCTCCACCCGTTCGTAGAGCTCGGGGAGCTGCTCGGGGCCAAGGCGGACGGCGCTGCCGCGGATGTGGGTCACCAGCAGCAGGTGGACGGCGAAGAGAAAGACCCCGATCAGCAGGACGTAGACCAGCCCGACGATGCTGAAGGCCAGGAGCAGCCAGACGAAGAGCGAGGCCAGCACCACCAGGATCAGGAGCGGGATCTCGGTGGGCCAGCGCTCGACCCGGATCGGGCCGCCGCTCGCGGCGTCGCTCGTCGTCATCAAAATCTTCTCGCGGACGGCCCGGGGATTATAGGCCGTCGGGCTCTTCCGCGCCGAGCCCGATCACCCCCGGCCGACGCCCCCTGGGGATGCGCGAGAGGCCGGTCCGGTAGGAGGCCTCCCCTGGAATCGCCGGGGAGCTCCGCCTGCCTCGCCCAGCGAGGTCTTCGCCAGCTCAGTTGCCGCCGGTGTTGACCAGCTTGGGGTCGAGGTACACCTTCGTCACGTAGCCGAAGTGGCGTCGTCGGTCTCGACGGAGAGGGTGTAGGCGAAAGCCGCGCCGCTGCGCCGCCACGGTGCCGACGTCCTCGAGGTGCCGAGGCCCATCTGGCCCTCGGCCTGGCTCGGCCCGACGTCGCACCGAGCTCGTTCCGACGCGCCGGGGAGGTGTTCGACCCGGTGGCCCGCCTCTCCCGCCATCCCCTCCGCCGCGAGACCTGGGCGCGGGCGCTGGTGCATCTCGACCGGGTGGACGCAGAGCCAGGCGGCCTCCGGGTCGGCCGGCCGCTCCGCCAGCAGGCCCTCCGAGATCTCAACCGCTCTCCGCGCCATGCCGGCGGCCTCGCTCGCGTCGCTGCCGGCGAGAGCCCGGGAGATGGTGGTGAGGGTGTAGGCCAGACCCTGCCGCCACTCCGCGTTGCTCGGGTCGAGCCCGACCAGCCGCTCGTATCCGGCGCGGGCGGCCCGCAGCCGGCTCAAGCCCTCCGTCCGGCTCCGGGTGCGGACCTCGAGCGAGCCGAGCCGCTGACGGGCCAGGGAGAGGCTGCTCTGCCAGGCCGTGTTCTCCGGGTCCCGGCGCGCCAGGTCCTGGTGCAGATCGAGCGCCGCGAGGCAGTGGGCCGGGCGAGACCGAAGTCGAGCACCTTGACCCCGCCGCTGGGCGTCAGCATCACGTTGTCCGGCTTGAGGTCCCGGTGGACGATCCCTCGCCGTGCGCGGCCACCAGGACCTCGGCGATTCGGATGGCGACGGCGAGCCGCTGCGCCGGGTCGAGGCCCTTCTGCACGGCGGCGGCGAGGTGGTCGCCCTCGATCAGCTCGAGCACCAGGAAGTCCGTCGACTCGCCCGGGATGTAGTCGTAGATTCCGCAGATGCTCGGGTGGTCGAGCCGCGACAGCGTCCGCGCCTCGCGCAGGAATCGGACCCTGGCCTCCGGGGTGAGGCGGTGGCGGGAGCGGATCACCTTCAGCGCGACCTTGCGCTGCAGGGTCTCGTCGAAGCCCAGGTAGACCTTGCCCATCCCGCCGCCGCCCAGCATCTCGAGCACCCGGATCTGACGGATCCGCCTGCCGATCAGATGGCAGTCGGCCTCTCCCGGAGCGCCTGGTTTCACCTCGCCTCGATGGGGCAGTCGACCGCTGACCGCCTTTTGTAGAAAAGCTCTGCCAGGCTACCCGAGCGCTGGCGGCGAGGCAAACCGGAGCCACCCGGAGGCTCCGGCTGGCGCGGCCCGGCGGCAGCCGCGCCGACGGGTCAGGCCCGCCGGTCCACCAGGCTGTAGACCGCGGGGATGATGAGCAGGGTCAGGGCGGTCGAGGTGATCAGGCCGCCCACCACCACCAGCGCCATGGGGGTGCGCAGCTCCGATCCCTCTCCCAGGCCGAGGGCCATCGGCAGCAGACCCAGGACCGTGGTGGCGGTGGTCATCATGATGGGCCGCAGCCGCACCCGGCCCGCCCGGCGCAGGGCCTCCAGCTTGGCCATGCCGTCGCGGCGGAGCTGGTTGGTGTAGTCCACCAGGATGATGGCGTTGTTGACCACGATGCCGGCCAGCAGGATGGTGCCGATGAGGGCCACGATCGAGATGGTCACGTCGAAGAGCCAGAGGGTGCCGAGGACGCCGATCAGCGCGAACGGCACGCTGAAGAGGATGACGAAGGGGTGGAGAAGCGACTCGAACTGCGACGCCATCACCAGGTAGACCATGAAGATGGCCAGCAGGATCGCCAACCGCATGCTGTCGAACGAGGTCTCCATCTCCTGCCGCTGGCCGCCGATGCGCCAGTCGTAGCCCGAGGGCAGGGTCATCTCCTCGAGCACCGCGGCGATCTCCTCCGACACCGAGCCCAGATCGCGGCCCACGAGGTTGGCGGTGATCACCCCCACCCGCTCGCCCTCGCTGCGCCGGATCTCGGCCGGCCCCCGCCGCTCCTCCACGTCGGCCACGGCGGCCAGGGGGATGGCGGTCTTGCCCGCCTGGAAGACCACCAGTTGGCGTAGATCCTCCACGCTGTCCCGGGCCTCCTCGCGCGCCCGGAGACGGATGTCGATCTGCCGGTCCTCGCGCTGGATCTCGGTGGCCACGGTGCCCAGCACCTTGGCCCGCACCACCTCGGCCGCCTGGCCCAGGGTGATCCCCAGGGCCGCCAGCCGGTCGCGGTCGAAGCGGATCTGCAGCTCCGGGTTGCCCCCCTCGGTGGAGGACTTGACGTCCGCCAGGCCGGGGATCTCGCGCATCCGCCGCGCCAGGTCGTCGGAGAGACGCTTCAGCAGCACCAGGTTGTAGCCGCGGATCTCCACCTCGATCGGGGTGCGGAAGCTGAAGTAGGAGGGGCGGCCGAAGCGGTAGTCGAGCTCCGGCTGCGGGTCCAGCGTCCGCCGCAGCTCGGCCATCAGCCGCTCCTCCTTCTGGCGCGAGACCGGCGGCGCCACCTTGATGGTGAGCTGCCCGATGTTCTCGCGCACGTCGCCGGCGGAGCCCCCCTGCTCGCTCGAGGAGCCGACGATGGCGTAGACGGTGGCCACGCCGTCCAGCCCGGCGGCGACCCTCTCCAGCCGGGCCATCCGGCGGTCGTTGAGATCGAGGTGGGTGCCGGGGGGCAGCTCGGTGTTGACGTAGAACTCGCCCTGGACCAGCTCCGGCACCAGCTCGCGGCCCAGCCGCGGGAAGAGGGCGAGGCTGCCGGCCAGGAGCAGGAAGGCCACCGCCAGGGTGATCAGGGGGTGGGCCAGCACCCAGGCGAGGCGCGCGTCGTAGGCGCGGGCGAAGCGGTCGAAGCCGGCCGCGAAGAGCTTGAGGGGCAGCCGGGTCACGGCGCTCAGCGCGGCGGCGACGCCGCGGCCGAGAGCGGCCAGCCCCCGTGCCGCCGCCACCGTGGGTCCGAACAGCAGACGCCGCCCCGCTCCGCCCCGCCCCGCATCGCCGGGGGGCGCGCTCTCCCTCGCCCTCCCCACGTCGCGGGAGGCGAGCATCGGGATGAGGGTGAGGGCCACCAGCAGCGAGACCAGCAGCGAGAAGGTCACGGTCAGGGCCTGGTCGCCGAAGAGCTGGCCGGCGATCCCCTCGACGAAGACGATGGGAACGAAGACGCAGACGGTGGTCAGGGTGGAGGCTACGACCGCCCGCGCCACCTCGCTGGCGCCCGCGTCGGCCGCCTCGATCTCGTCCATCCCCTGGTCGCGGCGGCGCTGGATCGCCTCCAGGACCACGATGGAGTTGTCCACCAGGAGCCCGATGCCCAGGGTCAGCCCGCCCAGCGACATGATGTTGAGCGAGATGTCGAAGAGGTACATCAGGAAGAAGGTGGCCACCACCGAGACGGGGATGGCGATGCCGATGATCAGGGTGGTCTTCCAGCTCCTGAGGAAGAGGAAGAGGACCAGGATCGCCAGCAGGCCGCCGAAGAGGGCGGTGCGCAGCACCTCCTGGACAGACTGGCGGATGTAGTCCGCCTGGTCGGTGATGACGGTCAGGCTGAGGTTGGGGTCGAGCTGCCGCAGACGCTCGCCCAGGTCGCCCAGGCTGGCCTTCACCGCGTCGGAGACGGTGACCGTGTTGGTGCCCCCCTCTTTGTAGACCGCCACCTCGACGCTCTCCCGTCCGTCGATCCGGGTGACGATCTCGCGCTCCTTGTGGCTCTTGAAGACGCGGGCCACGTCCGAGAGCCGCACCACGGCGCCGCGGGAGCTGTCCACCACGATCGGCTCGAGGTCCTCCGGCTGGAGGAACTCGTTGACCGTGCGCACCAGGTACTCGGTCTGGCCTTCGCGCAGATGCCCCCCGGTGAGGTTGATGTTCTCCTCCGCCAGCCGCGTCAGCACCCGCTCGGCCGTCAGACCCAGGTTGGCGAGCTGGGACTCGTCGAGCTCCACCTGGATCTCCTCCGCCAGCCCGCCCGAGACCACCACCGCGGCCACGCCGTCGATGCGCTCGAGCGCCCGCTCGGCCTGCTCCTCGGCGATGCGGCGCAGCCGCACCAGGTCCCGCTCGCCCGAGAGCCCCAGCCGCATGATCGGGTCGAGGGCCGGGTCGTACCGCAGCAGCAGGGGCCGCTCGGCGTCGGCGGGGAGCTGCAGCACGTCGAGCCGCTCGCGGACGTCCAGCGTGGCGAGATCCATGTTGGTGCCCCAGGCGAACTCCAGGGTCACCGCCGAGACGTCGGGCCGCGAGCTGGAGGTCACCCGGGCGACGTTGTTGACCACCCCCACCGCGTTCTCCACCGGGCGGGTGATCAGGCTCTCCACCTCGATCGGCGCGGCGCCCTCGTAGACCGTCTCCACGGTGAGCGAGGGGTAGGTGATGTCGGGCAGCAGGTCGGTGGCGAGCTCGCGGAAGGCGACGCCGCCGAAGACCACCGCCGCCACCGCGAAGATGAAGACGGTGACGGGACGCCGGGTGGAGAACTGGATGATCTTCATGGGCGGCCGGAGCCGGAGGAGGGTCCTACGAGCCGCCCCGGCCGCGCTCGCGGAAGCGCTTCAGACGCTCTTCGATCTCTTTCTCGCTCATGCCCCGGGCGCGCATCCGCTCCTTGATCGCCTCGAGCTGCTCCGGCGTGACGTTGGACGGGTCGAAGCCTCCCGCTCCGAAACCGCCGGGCGGTCCGCCGGGAGCCTCAGGAGTCCCGGACGGTCCGGCCTGGGTCGCCCCGGACCCGGCCTGCTCCGAGCCCGGACCGGCCAGAATCCGCACCGGGGTCCCGTCGGAGAGCCCGTCCTGTCCCACCACCACCACCCGCTCGCCGGCGGCCACGCCGGACACCGCCTCCACGAAGTCGCCCTCGCGGTAGCCCAGCTCCACCTCGCGGCGGTGGGCCTTGCCGTCGGCGGCGACGTAGACGGTGTCGCCGATCGACTCGAGCGACAGGGCCGCCTTGGGGATGACCAGCGCCTCGGGCCTGGTGGCGGTCTCCACGAAGACCCGGGCGAACATCCCCGGCCGCAGCGTGTCCTCGGCATCGACCTCCAGCGTCACCTTCACCGTTCCGGTGGCCGCGTCCACCACCGGGCTGATGCGCAGCACCCGGGCGCTGAACCGGCGGCCGGGGTACGCCTCCACCGTCAGGTAGGCGCGCTGGCCGATCGCGAGCTTGGGGAGCTCCCGCTCCGGCACCTGGATGGGGGCCAGGAGGGGGTCGAAGTCGGAGAGCCGGAAGAGGGGGGTGTTGACCGCGACCTGCTGGGCGCGGTCCACGTAGCGCGCCACGATGAGACCGGAGAAGGGCGCCCGGACCACCGTGTAGCCGAGCTGGATCTCGGCCCCCTCGAACCGGGCCTTGGCGGTCTCGAAGCGGGTGAGGGCCTGCTCGTAGGCCTCCGGGCTGATGAGCTGGCTCTCCTCTAGCTTCCTGGCCCGCTCGTAGGCCAGCCGCGCCTCCTCCAGGGCCACGCGGGCGATCTCGAGGTCGGCGCGCAGCTCCTCCTCCTCCAGCCGGGCCAGCACCTGGCCGGCGCGCACCCGGCGGCCCTCCTCGGTCTCGAGGGAGGCGATGGGAGCGGCGACCCGGGCCACGATGTCCACCTCGTTCTCCGCCTCGAGGGTGCCGTTGGTCTCGATGAAGGTAGAGATCTGCCGCCGCTCGACCTCCGCGACCTCCACGGGGACCGCCGCGACCTGCTCGCCGCCGCCCCACGACGGCCCCCCGGGTCCGCCGCCGTTGGCGCCGGGAGGGCCCGCCTGGGAGGCCCCGTCGTCGCCGCCGCAGGCGGCCAGGGCCAGGGCGAGGGCCAGGGCGAGGGCCGGCGCCGGGCCGGAGCGGAAGTCGGATCGAAAGGTCCTCATACGGCCCCCAGCACCCGCCGCGCGAAGCGGGCCAAGTCGTCGATCAGCGAGTAGATCGTCGGGATGATCAGCAGCGTCAGGAAGGTGGAGGTGGTCAGCCCGCCGATGATCACCAGTCCGATGGGAGCCCACGAGGCGGCGCGCCCCTCCGCCGCGCCGAAGAGCTGTGGCAGCAGGAAGGGCGCCACCAGGGGCAGCATGCCCAGGATGGTGGTGATGGCGGTGATCAGGATCGGCCGCATCCGGTGCTGGCCGCCGGCCAGGATCGCCTCGTCGCGGGGCATGCCGCTCTGACGCAGGTAGTTGATGTGGTCGATGAGCACGATCGCGTTGTTGACCACCACGCCCAGCAGGATGATCAGCCCCAGCATGGTCATGGTGTCCCACGGCTGGCTGGCCAGCTTCATCGCCACCCCCACGCCGAGCAGGGCGAAGGGCACCGAGAACATGATCGTCAGCGGCTGGGCGAAGCTCTCGAAGAGGGCCGCCATCAGCATGTAGACCAGGGGCAGGGCGAAGAGCAGAGCGAAGAAGCCGCTGTCCTGGTCCTGCTGCATCCAGCGGTTCCAGCGGCCGAAGCTCCACTCGTAGCCCGGCGGCAGGGCCATCGAGTCGAGAATGCCCGAGACCGCCCGCATGGCGACGAAGGAGGCGCGGGCGTCGGCGACGTTGGCCGACACCGTGACCTTGGCGAGGTGGTTCTCGCGCTCGATGCTCTTGGGTCCGGCCACCTGGCGGAAGTCGGCCAGGGCGCCCAGCGGCAGCGAGGCGTCGCCCACGAAGACCGACACGTTGCGAAGCTGGTCGAGGGTCTGACGGTCCTCCTCGCGGTACTGCATGATCAGGTCCACTTCGCGGTCGGCGGTCTTGAAGTGGCTGACGGGGCGGCTGGAGAGGGCGTTGTTGACGGTGAAGGCGACCGCCCGCGACGACAGGCCGGCCTGGACCGCCCGGTCGCGCACCACCTCGACGCGGATCTCCTCGTCGCCGCTCTCGAGAGAGGTGTCGGCGTCCTCGACCAGGGGCAGGGAGGCGAGCTGGTCGGCGACGCTGGCCGCCAGAAGCTCCAGCACGGCGGGGTCGTCGCCCATCAACTGGACCTCGACCCCGGCGCTGCCGCTGCGGCCGCGGCCGGTGGCTATCCGCAGCTCGACCCCGGCCTTCTCCGGCAGGAGCTCGCGGATCCGGGCCTGCGCCTCGGTGGTGGAGACGTCGCTCTCCGACTCGTCCTTCAGGTAGACGTCGAACTGCCGGGTGCGCCGCCAGCTCGCCCGGGAGCGGCCGGTGGAGCGGTCGTAGCTGTGGGCGATGTCGGCGATGTCGATCTCGTCGCGGTGGGCGTCGAGGATCTGGTAGACCTCCTCGTACAGCGCCGCGATCTGCTCGGGCGAGTACTGGCGCGGGGTGTCCACCTTGACGATCACCTGGCGCTCCAGACCGCGGAAGGCGAAGGAGCGCTCGATGGTGCCGAAGAGGTAGATCACGCCGCCGAACATCGCCAGGATCGACAGCACGAAGACGAATCGGTGACGCAGGGTGAAGCGGAGCGCCGAGGCGTAGAGCCCCTGGAGCCGGGCTGTGAAGTCGGAGGCCCGCGACTCCTGTGAGCGCAGGACGAAGACGGCCGCCATCGGCACCACGGTGAGGGCGACCAGCAGGGAGGCGATCATGACGATGCAGACCGCCACCCCGATGTTCTCCAGATAGAGCCGGAAGCGGCCTCCGTCGGCGAGAAAGATCAGCGGCAGGAAGACGCAGACGGTGGTGGCGGTGGCGGCGAGGATGGGCAGCGCCACCTCGCTGGCGCCCCGCAGGGCCGCCGTGCGCGCGTCCTCGCCGAGCTCGTTGCGGTGCCGGAAGATCGACTCGATGACCACGATCGAGTTGTCCACCAGCATCCCGAGGGCCAGCATCAGCCCCGCCAGGCTGACCACGTTCAGGGTGATGTCCAGAACCCCGGCTTCGCGCAGGAAGTAGATCAGCACGAAGGCGGTGACGACGGAGACGGGGATGGCCAACGCCACCAGCGAGGTGGTGCGGAACCGGCGGAGGAAGAGGAAGACCGCGCCCACGGCGAGAAGACCGCCGATCAGACCGGCGTCGCGGAGCTGCCCCAGGCCCTGGCGGACGTCGACGGAGGCGTCCTGGAAGACCCGCATCTTCACGCCCTCGGCGTCGGGCAGCTCTCCGGTCGCCTGGAGCTCGGCCTTGACCCGGTCCACCACGGCCAGCAGGTTGGCGGTGGAGTTCTTGTTGATGGAGACGGTCAGGGCCTCCACCCCGTTGAGGAAGTTCCACTCCTCCTGCTCGGGGAAGTCGTAGGTGACTTCGGCCACGTCGGCGAGCTTGAGGCCCCTGCCGTCGAGGGGCAGCTCGCGGATCTCGTCCAGGGTCGCGAACTCGCCGACCGACCGCACCAGGAGCTTGCGCCGGCCGTCCGGGATCTCCCCCGCCGAGACGTTGACGTTCCCCTCGCGCAGACGGTTGACCAGGGTGCGCACGTCCACCCGGTGGGCGTTGAGCCGCGCCGGGTCCAGGTTGACCTGCACCTGCGGCGAGCGCAGGCCGTCGATCGACACCTGCGCCACCCCCTCGAGCCGCTCGAGGCGGCGCTGGAGCACGTTCTCGGCGAAGTCGTAGAGCCGCTCCTCCGGCCACGGGGCGGAGAGATCGAAGCGCAGCACCGGAATGTCGCCGCTCTGGAAGCGGCGGATCCAGATCCGCTCCAGGTCGTCGGGCAGGAGGTGGCGGGCGCGGTCGAGCCGGTCGCGCACCTCGACCGCCGCCATGTCCATGTCGGTGCCGTCCACGAAGCTGATGTCGATCCGCGCCCCGTCGGCCGCCGCGCTGGCCGAGAGAGTGTCGATGCCGTTGATGGTCCCCATGGCGTCCTCGAGAGGCCGCACCACCAGCCGCTCGACCTCCACCGGCGACGAGGAGGGGTAGACCGCCTGCACCGAGATGTTGGAGGAGGAGAAGCTGGGGAGGAACTCGAGCGGCAGACGGGTCAGCGAGATCCAGCCGAGGACGAGCACGCCGAGCACCACCATCCCCATGGTGACCCGCCGCTCGACGGCGAAGCGGACGATGGGATTGCTGGCTCTGGACATGGGCGGCGAGTCGAAGATCCTATGCGAGAACGCGAGGCCGGGTGCGGATCTTCCAGGCTTTTCGCCGGCTCCCGGCGAACGGTTCCCGCCCCGGTCCCTCCGCCGCCGGCGTCCCCTCTCGCCCGGAGCGCTACTCCAGGGGCGACGGGAGGGCGGCGGTCAGATAGGAGCTCTCGCCGCCCACCAGGTCGCGGACCGCCGCGGCGATCTGGTAGGTCGAGCCCACCGGGAGCTCCATCGAGACCTGGTACTCGAACTGCTCGCCCACGTCCGCCGGGTCGACCTCGAGAACCAGGCTCTTCTCCCCGACGCCGGTGCGGTTGCCGGCTTCGTCCCGGGCCGCCAGCAGCACGCTCACCTGCCCGTGCAGACCCTTCTCTCCGGGCAGCAGCGTGAGCTCCTCGAAGGGGATCAGCAGCGTGATCACCACCTCGGCCCGCTTCCGGACGCGCTTGCCCGAGGGCGTCGCGATGAGCCGGGCGGCGTGCGGGTTCTGGGTGCGGCCGTGGAGCAGCGCCGTGAGCAGACGGTCCCCGGCCAGGGCGTCGGGGGACCGCAGCCGGTAGCTCTTCCGGTGTCGCACCTCGATCCCGTCCCGCGCGACCTCGACGTCGAGGCGGTGGGGGCGGCCGGTCGCGTCCGGTCGCGGCACGAAGGCGAGCTCGTAGAGGAGGCTCGAGTCGTCCACCATCCGCTCCACCACCTCGCGGAAGTCGTTGGTGTTGAGGGTGGCCCGCCCGCCGGTCTCGTCGGCCATCGCGAACAGGACGTCCTGCTGGTTCATCCGGTCGGCCGTGTCGGTGGTCATGCTGGTGCGGGCCCCCTCGACGCTCGCGGCCCGCAGGGTCGTGAGGCCCGAGGCCTGGAGGGTGTAGAAGGTGACCCGGTTGGCGTTCGCCGCGGCGGTGACCCCGTCCCACAGGGACTGGGTGGAGTAGCTCATCATGTCCAGCCTCGCCGCCGAGGGGAACATCCGGGCGGGCGGCAGGACCTCCAGCTCCGGCACGCTGTCCTTCACGGCGCCCTGGGCGGCCAACGAGCCGTCGCACAGCTCGATCGCGTACTCCCAGCCCACCTGCCCGGCGATCAGCGGGATGCCGTCGCTGACGTGGAGCAGCACCTTGCGGCCGTCGAAGCCGCCCAGCGAGTCCACGAAGCCGTTCAGCGCCCCGGCGGCCGCCTCGACCCGGGAGCGGATCTGCTCGGAGCTCTGCCGCGCCATCGACGCCAGGTCGTTCGAGCAGGCGAGCTCGACCCTCTGGTCCAGGGGTACAAACCGCAGGTTCTCCAGGCTGGTCTGCAGGATGAAGGGCATCAGGGCGAGCATCCGCTCCTCGGCCATGCCCTCGACCAGCCGCGGCGGCGGGGTGCGGATCTTCTCCTCGACCGCCCGGATCACCCTCCTGTGCTGCCGGGTGAAGGGCACCTCCACCCGCACCGCGCCGTCGAAGGTGGCCAGCAGCAGCTCGGCCTTCGGCGGCACCCGCCCCAGGGTCTCGGCGAGCTGGATCAGCACCCGCCGGCGAGAGCCCGGCCCGAGGTGGAGCTCGTCCAGGAAGACGACGAAGCGGTCCTCCCGGCCCGGGGCCGCGGACTCCCGCCGCGGCCGCGCCTCCGGCGCGCCCTCGCTCGTTCGCGCCGAGGTCGCGGTGGGCGGCGAGAACTGGCTGATCTCGACGAGCTCTCCGTCGTCGAAGAGAGTGAAATCCTCGCGCCGCAAGTCCAGGACCGGGCGTCCCCGCCGGTCGGTGACGAGCACGTCCACGAGGACCAGCTCGACGTCTACGGTCTCGACGAGGGGCGCCGGCTGGGCTCCCGCGCCGGCCGCCAGGGCGGCGAGGGCGAGGGCCGGAGCGGCCGGCAGGAGGGTGGCGGGTCGGGTCGGCATGGACCTTGCGGATTGTGACAGAACCAAGCGCCGGAGCGGCCCAGGCGGGCGCCGTCGGCGGGTCCGCTGCCCTTTTTTGGTCGGCCGGGCGACGAAACATGTCAAAATCGGCGTCGAGACCGCGAAGACCCCGGGACCACTCCGGCCCGCTTCGACCGCGGGGCGGTTTCGCTCAGTTGCACGCGTCGATTAGTATTTCTTGTGTAGGGGAAGCATAATGTCGCGCGAGATGAATGGCCTCCACCGCGGAGGGCGCCGCCCGGCGACCCTCGACCGAACTTCTTCGCGCCGCCGGGGAGCGGCCCTGGTGCTCGCACTTCTCCTCTGCGGCGGGGTCGCCGGCGCCGCCGGCGCGGCGTGTCCCTCGCCGACCGTGCCCACCGTCAACGGGCTGTTCTACGGCGACTGCGACAACACGCTGTACAACGCGTACACCACCTCGGCCAACGGCAGCATCCTCTACAACTACTACGACGCCGCGACCACCACGATGTACGTCGCCCTGGTGGTAAGCCACGCGGTCAACGACCTGGTCTGCGCCCCCGAGAAGGCGTATACCCAGAACGCCTCCCCGCCGTGGACCCAGGGATCGGGGCGGAATTGCAAGCGCGGCACCGACTCCGAGTTCGCCACCTTCACCTTCGAGTGCGCCCCCGGCTCGGCCAACTCCTGGACCTGGCAGCAGGCGCTGGGTTGCGCGCAGACGGCGGGACCGCCGGGAAGCAACTGGGTCTCCGACCCGACCTGCGGGCCGAGCTCGCCGCTTGCCGACTGGGCGCCCGGAGTCGGCGCCGCGGGGAACTCGACCTCGACCACCTCCTGGGTGAGGAACATCAACACCTATCAGACCGCCGCGCCGACTCCGGGCATGACGGCGGACCGGGCCTGGGATCTCTACAGCTCGGCTCCCACGAGGGTGATCGACAACTGGAGGTCGCCCTTCGTGGACAACTCCATCCTGGGGACCATGGCGAACGAGAACGACCCCAAGCTGGTGCCCGGGTACAGCACCCCGAGCATCGGGGGCCTCACCCGGTACAGCGACTGCTGGGACGCCAACAGCAGCAGCACCTGCGACATGGGAGAGCTCCGCTACGACTGGGAGTGGTCCATGGTCTACGAGTGGAGCATCAACCTGGGCGCGGCGCCGCCGGCCGGACCGGGCTGCGGTGACGCCTCGATCGTGGTCATCAGCGGTCTCTCCCACCACTCGCCCGGCAAGCACGGCGAGGAGAACGATCCGTTTCCGGAGTGTGGCGACGCGGGCCAGCCACCCTGCCCGATCCTCGCCGATTGGGGCGACCTCCCGGACACCTACCTCACCACCTCGTCGGTC
>JAWWBN010000006.1:0-40219 GCA_033720955.1 Thermoanaerobaculia bacterium
GACCCGAAAGCCTTCATCCTCCACGCGGCGTTGCTGGATCAGGCTTGCGCCCATTGTCCAATATTCCCCACTGCTGCCTCCCGTAGGAGTCTGGGCCGTGTCTCAGTCCCAGTGTGGCCGATCACCCTCTCAGGCCGGCTACCGATCGTCGCCATGGTGAGCCGTTACCCCACCATCTAGCTAATCGGACGCGGGCTCATCCAGGAGCGCTAGCTTGCACGCAGAGGCCAGCTTTCCCCCCGCGGCCGCAGCCGCGGGGACGTATGCGGTATTAGCCCAGGTTTCCCCGAGTTATCCCCCACTCCTAGGTAGATTGCCCACGTGTTACTCACCCGTTCGCCGCTGTACTCGTCGGCCGAAGCCGACTTTCTCGCACGACTTGCATGTGTTAGGCACGCCGCCAGCGTTCATTCTGAGCCAGGATCAAACTCTCCAGTTTGAAACTGTGATCGCCGCCGGCCGGCTAAGGACCGACGACGTCTTTTGCTCTGTCGAGCTGTGGCACGAACCGCCCGAAGACGATCCGCGCGCTCGGAACTGACGTTCTCTCTTACCTCTATTTAGTTTTCAAAGAACCGACACGCCCCCTCGCGAGGGCGAACGGCGACCCTACCTCGAACCGCCCGGCGCTGTCAACCGCGAAGTGCGGCGGCGCTCGCGCTGCCTCTCGGGGGTCGCTTCGGGACTCCGGCTGGCGCCCCTTCAAAGAGTCCGGTGTGCTGACCCAGGGTCATCCACCGGGCCCATAAGTGTAGGCGCCCCCCGCCTCGCTGTCAACCCCTCCCGGCAGGAACTCCACCCGGCGCCCCACCACCCGCCACCTTTCGGTCAGCAGCCGGCGCAGCGCCTCGGGGTAGGCCCGGTGCTCCTCGGCCAGGATCCGCGCCGACAGCGAGGAGGCGTTGTCGTCCTGGCGCACCGGCACCGTGCGCTGCGCCACGATGGGGCCGTGGTCCAGCTTCTCGTCCACCAGGTGCACGGTGCAGCCCGACACCCTGACCCCCCATTCGATCGCCTGCTGCTGCGCCTCGAGACCGGGGAAGGCCGGGAGCAGGCTGGGGTGGATGTTGAGGATGCGCTGGCGGTAGGCCGAGACGAAGTCGGCCGACAGCAGCCTCATGTAGCCGGCCAGACAGATCCACTCGATCTCGGCGTGCTCCAGCGCCGCGTGGACCCGCCGCTCGTGCGCCAGCCGACCCGACTCCAGACGGTGTGGGAAGCAGACCGTCGGCAGGCGCAGCGACCGAGCCTTGGCCAGTCCCGGCGCCTCGGCCACGTTGCTGACCACCAGGGCGATCTCCGCCGGCACCTCCTTGCGCTCCATGGCGCCGTGCAGGGCCAGGAAGTTGCTTCCCCGACCCGAGATCATCACGGCGACGCGGGCGGTCACCGGCTCACCCTACCACCCGGGTCCGTCGCCCCGGTCCACCGCGCCCTGAGCCAGCTCGTAGACGACCCCGGAGCCCCCCTCCTGGACCGTGCCGATCGGCGCCGCCCGGTGTCCGGCGCTCTCGAGCTTGCCAAGCACCTCGGCCAGCGCCGCCGGATCCACCACCGCCACCATGCCGACTCCCATGTTGAACACCCGCAGCATCTCCGCCGCACCGACCCCGCCGTGGCTCTCGAGGAGACGGAAGATCTCCGGAATCTCCCAGGTGCCCAGCCGCACCTGGGCGTGACACCCCGACGGCAGGACGCGGGGCAGGTTGTCGGTGAGCCCGCCCCCGGTGACGTGCGCCAGGGCGTGGAGGCCCGGGTGGCCCAGCAGCGGCGCCAGGGGCTCGAGGTAGCTCAGATGCGGCTCCAGCAGACGCCGCCCCACGCCCTCGCGCGAGGTCGAGCCGGGGATCGGGTCGTCGGCGGAGAGCCCCAGGCGGTCGAAGAAGACCTTGCGCGCCAGGGAGTAGCCGTTGGTGTGCAGGCCCGAGGATGGCAGCCCCACCAGCACGTCGCGCGGCCGCACCTTCGACCCGTCGAGGATCGCGGCGCGGTCCACCAGGCCCACCACGAAGCCCACCAGCTCGTACTCGCCGCGCGGGTAGAGCCCCGGCATCTCGGCCATCTCGCCGCCCAGCAGCGCGCAGCCGTTGTCGCGGCAGGCCCGGGCGACGCCGGCGACCAGCTCGGTGGCGGCCTCCGGCTCGAGTTCGCCGGCGCCCAGGTAGTCCAGGAAGAACAGCGGCCGCGCCCCCTGGACCAGGACGTCGTTGACGCAGTGGTTCACCAGGTCCACGCCCACGGTCGAGAAGTCGCCCACCCGGCGCGCCACCATCAGCTTGGTCCCCACGCCGTCCGCCGAGGCCACCAGGACCGGGTCCTCGACCCCGGCGAGATCGGGACGGAAGAGGCCGCCGAAGCTGCCGACCTCGGAGAGGACGCCCGGCGTGAAGGTGCCGCGGGCCAGCCGCTTGATCTCGTCGAGGGCCCGCTCCTGCGCGTCGATGTCCACGCCGGCGGCGGCGTAGGCCGACCCCTTCTCCGCGTCTCGCGTCACGCTCAGACCTCGCTCTCGGTGCGGATCGGGAAGAGGTCGGCCTGGCGCCGGTCGTAGCCCTCGACCGGCACCCGGTACTCGCCGCTCCAGCAGGCGGTGCAGTAGCTGTCGGCGGGCGACCCCAGGCTGGCCAGAAGGCTCCCCAGGGAGAGGTAGGCCAGCGAGTCGGCCCCCGTGATCTGGCGGATCTCCTCCACCTCGTGGCGGGAGGCGATCAGCTCCTCCCGCGTGGGCATGGCGATGCCGTAGTGGCAGGGCCAGCGGGTGGGCGGGCAGGCGATCCGCAGGTGGACCTCGGCCGCCCCCGCGTCGCGCACCATCTTGACGATCTTGGGCGACGTGGTTCCGCGGACGATGGAGTCGTCGATCAGCACCACCCGGCGGCCCTCGAGGAGGCCTCGGACGGCGTTGAGCTTCACCCGCACGCCGAAGTTGCGGATCGACTGCTGCGGCTCGATGAAGGTGCGGCCGACGTAGTGGTTGCGGATCAGCCCGAACTCCATCGGCAGCCCCACCTGCCGGGCGTAGCCGATGGCGGCGAAGAGCCCGCTGTCGGGCACCGGCACCACGAGGTCGGCCTCCACCGGCGCCTCGCGCGCCAGACGGGCGCCCATCCGCAGCCGGCTCTCCGACACCAGGTCGCCGAAGACCACGCTGTCCGGCCGCGCGAAGTAGACCAGCTCGAAGGCGCAGCGGCTCGGCTGCCCGGTGCCGGGCAGCCGGTAGCTGTCGAACCGCTCCCCGTCGCCCACCACCACCGCCTCGCCGGGCTCCAGCTCCCGCTCGACCTCGACGTCCAGGAGATCGAAGGCGCAGCTCTCCGAGGCGAAGCAGGGCCGGCCGTCGAACCGCCCCAGGACGAGCGGCCGGAAGCCGTGCGGGTCGCGCACCGCGATCAGCACCCGGTCGGTGGCCACCAGCACCGAGTAGGCGCCGCGCACCCGCGCCAGGGCCTCCATCAGCGACTCGGCCGGGTCCCTCCGGGGGGCGCGCGCCATCAGGTGCAGGATCACCTCGGTGTCGCTGGTGGTCTGGAAGATCGCCCCGTCGGCCTCGAGCTCGGCGCGCATCTCGCGGGCGCCCACCAGGTTGCCGTTGTGGACGATCGCCAGCGGGCCCATCGAGGTCTTGACGACCAGCGGCTGGGCGTTCACCCGGATGCTCGACCCGGCGGTCGAGTAGCGGGTGTGCCCGATCGCCCGGTCGCCCGGCAGCCGCTCGAGGGTCTCCTTGCGGAAGATGTCGGCGACCTCGCCCATGCCGCGCTCGGCGTGGAGCTGGCGGCCGTCCCAGGAGACGATGCCGGCGCTCTCCTGCCCGCGGTGCTGCAGGGCGTAGAGACCCAGGTAGGTCAGGTTCGCCGCGTCCGGGTGGCCGTCGATTCCGAAGATGCCGCACATGGGGGAGGTGCCGGACGTCGGGGCGACGGTATCACGGCCGCGCCACTAGAATCCGCCCGTGATCCATCGCCTCGAGATCGCCGTGCGGGAGCGGTACCGGGACCCGCGCGGCGAGCACCTCGCCGCCCAGGTAAGGGAGTTCCTCGGGGTGCCGGTGGAGCGGATCCGCACCCGGGACGTCTACCACCTCAAGGCCGACCTCGCCCCCGACGAGCTGAGCCGGGTGGTCGCCGAGCTCGCCGATCCCGTTCTCCAGGAGGGGGCGATCGACCGGCTCGAGGGAGGGTCCGCGGCCTGGACGATCGCCGTGGCCCTGAAGCCGGGGGTGGCCGACCCGGTGGGCAAGAGCGCCCGGGTGGCGGTGGAGGACATGCTGGGACGGCGCCTGGGAGAGGAGGCGGCCGTCTTCACCTCCACCCTCTACCTGCTCGACGGAGTCGACGCCGCCCAGACCCGCCGGATCGCCTACGAGCTGCTGGCCAACCCCGTGATCCACGACATCGCGGTCGAGAGCTTCGCGGAGTGGAGCGCGCGCCCCCCCGACCGCTCGGTGCCGGAGATCGCCGGGCGCCACCGGCCCCCGGTCGAGACGGTGGCGCTGCCGGAGACCGACGCCGAGCTCGAGCGGATGAGCCGCGAGCGGCTACTGGCCCTCTCGCGCGACGAGATGCGGGTCGTCCGCGACCACTTCCGCGCCGCCGGCGACGACCCGCGGCGGCGGCGCGCGGGGCTGGGCTCCTCGCCGACCGACGTCGAGCTCGAGTGCCTGGCGCAGACCTGGAGCGAGCACTGCAAGCACAAGATCTTCAACGCCACCATCCGGTACCGCGAGGGCGAGGGCGAGCCCGAGACCATCGTGTCGCTCTTCGACAGCTACGTGCGCCGGGTCACCGAGGAGATCGACGCCGAGCTCGCCCGCAACGGCGGCTCGTGGCTGGTCTCCGTCTTCCACGACAACGCCGGGGTGGTGACCTTCGACGAGCGGGTGCACCTGGTCTACAAGGTGGAGACCCACAACTCGCCCTCCGCCCTCGACCCCTACGGCGGCGCCATCACCGGCATCGTGGGCGTCAACCGCGACCCCTTCGGCACCGGCCGCGGGGCCGATCTGCTGGTCAACGTCTGGGGCTACTGCTTCGCCTCCCCCTTCTGGGACCGGGAGCTGCCCGAGGGGCTGCTCCACCCCAAGCGAATCCGCGACGGCGTCCACCGCGGGGTGATCGACGGCGGCAACCAGAGCGGCATCCCCTACGGCCGCGGCTGGGAGCTCTTCGACCCCCGGTACCTGGGCAAGCCCCTGGTCTTCTGCGGCACGGTGGGCGCGCTGCCGGTCGAGATCGACGGGTCGCCGGGAGAGCGGAAGCGGGCCCGGCCGGGCGACGCCGTGGTCATGGTGGGCGGACGAATCGGCGCCGACGGCATTCACGGCGCCACCTTCTCCTCCGCGGCGCTGGACGAGTCGTCGCCCTCGCAGGCGGTGCAGATCGGCGACCCGATCACCCAGAAGATGATGTTCGACTTCCTCCTGGAGGCGCGCGAGGGCGGGCTCTACGACGCGATCACCGACAACGGCGCCGGCGGCCTCTCCTCCTCGGTGGGCGAGATGGCCGAGAGCTGTGGCGGCGCCCGCATCGACCTGGCCCGGGCGCCGCTCAAGTACGCCGGGCTGGCGCCGTGGGAGATCTTCCTGTCGGAGGCCCAGGAGCGGATGACCCTGGCCGTGCCGCCCGAGAAGCTCGACCTCTTCCTGGAGCTGGCCGGGCGGCGGGAGGTGGAGGCCACGGTGCTCGGCGAGTTCACCTCCGACGGCTACCTGGAGGTGCTCTACGACGAGGAGACGGTGGGCCTGCTTCCCATGGAGTTCCTCCACCACGGGGTGCCCGAGATGCGGCTCGAGGCGCGCTTCGACCCGCCCCGCTTCGCCGAGCCGGCGATGCGGCCCGAGCGGCGTTGCGGCCGCACCCTGCTCGACATGATGGGGCGTCTGAACCTGGCCAGCGGCGAGCGCAAGGCACGGCACTACGACCACGAGGTCAAAGGCCTGACGGTGGTCAAGCCGCTCGTCGGGGTGGCCCGGGACGTGCCCGCCGAGGCCACCGTCTTCCTGGCGCGGCACGGGTCGCCGCGTGGGCTGGTCCTCTCGGAGGGCGTCAACCCCTACCTCTCCGACCTCGACGGCGACGCGATGGCCGCCACCGCGGTGGACGAGGCGGTGCGGCGGCAGCTCTGCGCCGGAGCGCGGCTCGACCGCATCGCCGCCCTCGACAACTTCTGCTGGCCCGACCCGGTCCAGTCGGCGGCCACCCCGGACGGCGAGCTCAAGCTGGCGCAGCTCGTGCGCGCCTGCCGCGGCCTCTACCGGGTCTGCCGCGCCTACGGGGTGCCGCTCATCTCGGGCAAGGACTCCATGAAGAACGACTCCCTGCTGGGGGGCGTCAAGATCTCGGTGCCGCCCACCCTCCTGGTCTCCGCCCTGGGCCAGATCGACGACGTGCAGAGGGCGGTGACCCTGGAGCCGAAGCGGGCCGGCGACCTCGTCTACCTGGTGGGGACCACCGGCGAGCACACCGGGGGGAGCGAGTACTTCCGATATCTCGGCGACCGCGAAGGGCTCGCCGGAGAGCCGGGCGGGCCGCCTCCCTACGTCGGCCGCCGGCCGCCGGAGGTGGACGTGCAGGCCTTCCTGCCGCTCTACCGGGCCGTCCACGACGCGATCGGCGCCGGCCTGGTGCGCTCGGCGGCGACCCCCGGCAAGGGAGGTCTGGCGGCGGCGCTCGCGCGATGCGTCCTGGCCGGAGGCCTCGGGATGGAGCTCGACCTCTCCGAGGCCCCCGGGGTGCTCGGGCTGGCCACCGACGTCGCCCTCTTCTCGGAGTCCAACGGCCGCTTCGTGCTCACCGTGGAGCCCGACGCCGCGCCCGAGCTCGAGCGCCGGCTCGGCGGGCGGCCCTTCCGGCGCGCCGGGGCGGTCACGGAAGAGCCTTGGCTGCGGGTCCACCGGGCGGGCGAGCGGGTGCTCGACGTGGGCGTCGAAGAGCTGCGGGCACGCTTCCACGAGGGGCTCGCCCATGCCTGAGCCCGTGCGGGTCCTGGTGCCGACCGGTCTGGGCCTCAACTGCGAGGTGGAGACCGCCGAGGCCTTCCGCCGGGTGGGGGCCGCGCCCGACCTGGTGCATCTCAACGACCTGCTCGACGGCCGGGCGCCGCGCAAGCTCTCGGCCTACCGCATCCTGGCCTTCGTCGGCGGCTTCGCCTTCGGCGACCACCTGGGCGCGGGCTTCGTCTTCGCCAACAAGATCCGCTGGCGGCTCTACGACGAGCTGGTGGCCTTCATCGGCGACGGCGGCCTGGCCATCGGCATCTGCAACGGCTTCCAGACCATGGTCCGGCTGGGGCTGCTGCCCGGCCTCGACGGCGACTACCGCACGCCGCGGGCCACCCTGGCGCCCAACGACCGGCTGGGCTACCGCGACGCCTGGGTGCGGCTGGCGGCGGACCCGGCCTCGCCCTGCGTATGGACCCGCGGCATCGAGACCATCGAGCTGCCCAGCCGTCACGGTGAGGGCAAGCTCCTGACCGCCGGGCCCGAGGTGGACGCCCGGCTCGCGGAGGGGCGCCTGATCCCGGTCCGCTACGTGGACGAGGCGGGACGGCCGACCGAGGAGTGGCCGGCCAACCCCAACGGCTCGCCGGGCGGCGCCGCCGGGCTGTGCGACCCCAGCGGGCGGCTCTTCGGCCTGATGCCCCACCCCGACGCTTTTCTCTACCCCTTCCAGCACCCCGACTGGTTCCGGCGCGGCAGCGGACCGGGCCCGCAAGAGGGCGCCGGCCTGGCGATCTTCCGCAACGGCGTGGCGGCCGCCGCCGAGGGCTAGCCCCGGGTCGCCGCCGCCCGGCGCCGCGGCTCCTCGGCCCACGCCTCCTCGCCGTGGACGTGGAGCCACGAGGTGGGCTCGAACTGGTCGCTGATGACCAGCCGCGCCGGCGACCCGGCGCGGTCGAGGACCTCCAACACCGCCTCGGCTGCGAGCGCCGGCAGGTTGTTGGTGCGCGAGAGGTGGTAGAGGACCACCCACTTGAGCCGGGGGTCCACCAGCTCTTCCAGGCCGCGGGCGGCGTCGAGGTTGGACAGGTGCCCGGTGGGCGAGGCGATCCGCTGCTTGAGCGGCCACGGGTACGGCCCCTCGCGCAGCAATTCCGGGTCGTGGTTCGTCTCGAGCACCAGCACGTCCAGGTCCTTGAGCCGCCGCCAGGCCTCGACGGTCCTGGCGCCGATGTCGGTGGCGAGGCCGACGCGGTGGCCGGAGGCGTCCTCCAGCACCAGGCCGACCGGCTCGCGGGCGTCGTGGGGCACCGCGAAGGGGAGGACGGCGAAGGGGCCGATGCGTCGTCGCTCGCCGCGCTCGAGCACGTGAGTGACGACCTCCTCCTCCGCGAGATCCATGCCCTCGAGCGTCCCCGCGGTGGCGTAGATCGGAACGCCGTAGCGCCGGGCGAAGAGCCGCGCCCCTCGGCAGTGGTCCTCGTGCTCGTGGGTGACCACCAGGCCGGCCACGCTCGACGGCGCCGCGTCCACGCTCTCCAGACGCCGCACCAGCTCTCGGCAGGAGAACCCGGCGTCCACCAGCAGCGTGCGCCGCCCGGACATGAGGGCCAGGCAGTTGCCGGCGCTGCCCGAGCCCAGCACCGTGAACCGCAGGGCGCGCGTCGGAAACCCGAGGTCGAGCTGCATCGTGGTGACAGGATACCCGTCCCCGCGCGAGCCGGCGAGGCCCCTCGGAGACGCGACGCGCGCTCCCCGCCCGCAGGCCGCTCGCCGCCCGGCGACGCCGGTGCGTGACGGCGATTCCGTCGCCCTCAGAAGCGGTAGATCTTCGCCTGCTGGAGGAAGGCCACCCGGCGATCGTTCCACGCCGTGATCTCGCGCCGGATCGGCTCCACGTAGGGGGGCTTCAGGTGATGGACCAGGACCGGCAGGGGTCGCTCCAGCTTGCCGATCTCCTCGCGCAGCGTCCGCGGCGTCAGGTGGTAGGAGGCGTCGGCCAGGTCCTGGAGCGAGCTGTCGAAGGTGGTCTCAATGCAGACCGCCCCGAGGCCGGGCACCTGGTTGGCGATCTCCCAGAGCCGGGTGGTGGGCCCGGTGTCGCTCGACCAGATCACCGACGCGGCCCCCTGCTCGATCAGGAAGCCGTAGGTCGGCACCAGGTGGTCCACCGGGATGGGGGTGAAGCGCACCCCCTCGATCTCGACCGGCCGCTCGTCGGTGAGCGTGTGGAAGCGCACCGTGGGCAGCAGATGGTTGGGGAGCTGGGTGAAGTCGGGCCAGGCGGCGTTGTTGAACAGGTTCTTGCGCAGGGCGTAGATGGTCGCCTCCGAGGCCCAGATGTCGATCGGCGACCGCTCCCGCGGAAAGATGTTCTCTATGAAGAAGGGCAGCGACGCGGTGTGGTCCACGTGCGAGTGGGTCAGCACCACCGCCCGGATCGCCCGCTGTCGCTCGATGGTCAGCGCCCGCGTCAGGCAGCCGGCGTCGAGGGCCACCAGCCCGTTGATCAGCAGGCTGGTCATCCTGCACTCGACGCTTTCCCCGCCGTAAGCGCCCAGGACTTCGATATCCATTCGCCCGCCGGCATCCTCTCACACCGGCATGGGCGGGCAAAGCGGAACGGGTCACCCCCGCGGGATGGCCCTACCGCCTGCGCTCTAGAAGCGCGAGCCGATCCAGAAGGACGTCTCGAGACCGCTCAGGGTCCGGTCGAAATCCCAGCGCTTGGCGAAATCCCAGTTGAACTCCAGCCCGAGGAGACGCGCCGAGACGCCGTAGCCGTACGAGGAGACGGCGTCGCCCAGCCCGTCGCCGGTCTCGTCCCAGAAGCGGAAGCTCTGGAAGTCGTTGAACCAGGCGCCGGCGACGTCCAGGAAGACCACCCCGCGGATCCCCTGGAAGGCGAAGATCGGCGTGGCCAGGAGGTCCACCAGGGGGAAGCGCAGCTCGAAGTTGGTGTAGAAGCCGCGATCGCCCACCAGCGAGCGGAAGGGGAAGCCGCGCACGGTGTCGAGGCCTCCGAAGTAGACCGGGGTGGCGAAGTTGCCGTCGCGCGCGGTGCCCCACGCCCGGATCGCCAGGTTCGTGCGCTTGGTCAGCGGCACGTACTGGCGGAAGTCCATGTAAACGGCCGAGGTCAGCGTGCCGCTCTCCTCGGTGTCGGGCGCCCAGCTCGCCCCCAGGTTGTACCGGCGTCCGGTGACGGCGCCGAAGGGGGCGAAGGTGGCGCTGTCGCCCACGAAGGCCGCGCGGACCTCGGGGTAGTCGTCGTCCCGGGGCTCGATCACGGTGATGGGCACGATGTCGCCGAAAGCCGCCCGGAAGAGGTCTCGCAGATCCTCGATCTCGGTTCCGGGCGGCAGGACCAGGTTGAACTCCTCGACGATGTTGAGCAGGTCCTGGTCGCTCAGGTTCTCCAGCGGCACTCCAATCTGGCTGACGAAGTCGAGCTCGCGCAGGTTGTAGCTCAGCCCGGCCTCGATCCGCTGGGAGACGTTCAAGGGGTAGACCAGGCTGGCCGACGCGCCGGTGATGGAGATCGCCTGCCGGCCGCGGTCGAAGAAGCCCGTGGAGGGATCTCTCACCAGGAAGAAGTCCCGGTTGTCGTAGAGGTGGCCCTGCCAGCGCAGACGGCGGGTCAGGTCCACGTAGACCACGTCGAAGTTCTGGAAGCTCTCGATGGACTGGAAGGAGGCGAAGATCCGGCGGTCGCCCAGGAAGTCGCTGAAGGTGATCTGGGCGACGGCGATGAACGTCTGGTCGTCGGAGACGCCGGCGGCGCCGCCCACGTCGTCGATGAAGAAGTTGAAGCCGCCGTAGCGCTCCATGTTGGCGTCGTCCACCGACACCTCGATGGCCGGCTCGAACCGGGCCACGTCGGCCACCGGCTCCGACTCCACTCCGGCGATCTGCTCCTCGGTGATCACGATGGGCTCGGTGATCGGATCGTCGAGATCGGTCTGGAAGATGTCGAAGTTGCCCTTCCAGAAAGCGGTGTAGACCAGCCGCTCCTCGCCGGTGGGCGACGGCAGCACGGCGGGCTGGAAGCAGCCCGTCACGGCGTTGGTGTGCTGCTGCACCTTCCCGCTCTCGAGATCCAGGCTGAAGATGTTGTTGGCGCCGGTGCCGTCGGAGGTGAAGTAGAGGGTCTTGCCGTCGGGCGAGAACACCGGATCGGTCTCGTTGGACTTCGACAGCTCGCTGGTCCGCAGCGGGAAGCGCTCGCCGGTGCCGTCGCGGCGGATCTGGAAGAGCTTGGCGTAGCCGCCCACCACCGAGGTGATCACCATCGACTCCCCGTCGGGCGAGTAGGTGGGGGCGCCGTCGAAGATCTCGTCGTCGGTGATCTGGGTGGTCGCGCCCGTGTCGAGGTCGATCTCGAAGATGTCGAAGTTGCCGCCCCGATGGGCCGCGAAGGCGACCTTCCGCCCGTCGGGGCTGAAGGCCGGCGCGAGCTGCTGCTCGACGTTCTCGGGCGAGATGACCCGCTCCACCCGGCCGCTCAGCACGTTCATCAGCACCAGGTGGCGCCCCCCCTCCTTGCGGGCGAAGAACGCCAGCAGGTTGCCGTCGGGCGAGAAGGCGAGGTCACGGCCCATCTTGCGGCCCAGGGTCTGCTCCTGCGCGACCAGGTACTGGAAGTCGGATCCGAACCCCTTGGTCAGGTTCTTGAGCAGGGTGCGGCTGTTGTTGTCGAAGAGGACGACGTCGACCTGCCCCTCCTGGTTGGTGAAGGCGGCCACCAGGTCGCCGGAGGGCGACGCCACCGGCGAGGTCTCGGTGCCGCGGCTGCGGCGACCTCCGGGCTCGGCCCGGTACGGCCGGCCGAAGTCGCCCGGCTCGCCCGTCTCCACCAGCTCGCGCAGGTACCGCCGGCGAAGCCAGCGGCGGAACTCGGCGTCGAAGTCCTCCGGCGTCATCGCGAAGGTGCGCTGCACCGCCCGGCCCACCCGGCCCCCCAGCGTGTTGCGGGTCTCGATGATGAAGTCGCGCACCGACTCCTTGCCCCACCGCTCCTCGATGAACTCGAACACGGCGTTGCCGTAGCGGTAGGCGAAGAAGCCGCCGACGTTGTCCTGCACCGACGGCAGCAGGTCGTTGACCACCGCGTCGCGCAGGAACATCTTCTCTCGCGCCCCCTCGTCGCGGGCGAAGTAGCTCGCCATCCCCTCCATGAACCAGAGGGGCGGACGGGCGGCGACCCCCTTGCCCAGGTTGCCGCCGAAGATCATCTCGTACTGGAAGACGTGGGTGAGCTCGTGGAGGATCAGGGCCATGAGCTCGGGGTCGGTCAGGTCCACGGGCAGCACCATCCGGTTGCGCACCGGGGTGGCGAAGGCGCCGAGTCCCTCGGGGATGAAGTTCAGGATGATGTTGTTCTGCTCGAAGTCCGAGTGCGTCTGGTAGAAGATGAGCGGTATCGGGTCCTCGATCTTGAAGTCCAGCTCCTGCGAGAGCTGGTCGTAGGCGCTCTCGGCGAAGGAGACCACCTTCTGCAGCAGGTGGGCCTCCTCTTCGTAGAAGTAGACGTCGAAATGGGGCGAGTGGTAGATCGTCCAGTCGAAGTCCTTGTAGCGGACCTTGTTCTTGCCGAAACGGGTTCCGAACTGCGCCTCGGCGGGCGCGGCGGACGTCAGCACCAGGGCCAGCGCGGCACAGGCGGCGGCGAAGCCCCCGATCGTGGATCGAAGCGTCAAGGGGGTCTCCTTCTCCTAGTTGAACAGGGTCCGCGTCGTCTCGACCGTGCGGCGGCTGAAGACGCCGCCGATCCGGTCCTCGAGGGCGTAGAGGTTCTCGAACATCCCTTCCAGCGGATCGACGCTCTCGCCCTCGAAGCGCTTGAAGTCCTTGAAGTTGTCGGAGTAGAGCGACTTGCCGGTCTGGCCGTCGTAGACCTGGAGGACGATGTCGTACTCGAAGCCGGTCTGCTCCACCAGGACCTGCCGGTAGTAGGTGCGGCTGTCGAACGGCGACACGTAGGGCTCCGTCTTGTAGCCGCTGCGGTCCTGGATGTCGAAGTCCAGGCTGCCGGAGAGGATCAGATCGGCCTCGAGCCGCTCGCCCAGGACACGCCAGAAGTCCTCATTCGAGGACAGCTCGTCCAGGTCGTAGCTCGGGTAGTCCACGGCGCCGGCGTCCACGATCTTGAGCGGCGTCTGGCGCCGCAGCAGCCGCATCAGGTAGTCCTCGAACTCCTCCCGCACGTTGACGCCGCGGCGGGTCACCGCCTCCTCGCCCTCCTGGGTGACGATCAGGAAGGGCGCGATGGCGATGCTGCGCTTGCCCTGGAGGTCCAGACGGGCCTTCACCGGCAGACGCATCCGCACCTCCACCGAGGAGGCTCGGGCCTCGGCGGCCCACGGACCGGCCGCCAGGGCGAGAAGGCCGAGAGCCAGGAGGCCGGGGCCGGCTTTTCCGAGAGCGGGGGTCGAGGGCTTGAGCTTCATCGATCGTCTCCTCGTGCTTTGATCTCCGGATGCCGGCCCTGCGACTGCACAGAGGGTGCCGTCGCCGCGGCTACCGGTCGGCGGCGGCGCCACCCCCCTCGCCGGAGTCCCCCTCGGGCTCCTCCTCCGAGCCGTCCGCCTCCTCCGTCTCCCGGGGCCGGAAGCCCTGGTAGAACTCCAGGAACTGCTGGTAGTTGCGCTTGAGCTCGCGGTTGCCGGGCGCCGAGCGGATGGCCTTCTGATAGGTCTCCAGGGCGTCGTCGAAGCGACCCACCGCCTCGTACGCGACCGCCAGGTTGTTGAGGATCCTCGCGTCGCCGGGCGACAGCTCGCTGGCGGCCCGGAACCGGAAGAGCGCCTCGCCCCAGAGGCCGCGCTTGGCCATCTGCACCCCGAAGTCGAGCTGGTCCGCAGCGGTCGGCGGCTTGGCGACGGCGGCCCCGCCCACGCCCAGCAGGCCGACCGCCACCAGGATCGCCGCCCCCGAGATGCGCTTTCTGGACACCATCTGGTTCTCCCCGTGAGCCCCTCGTCCCGGGTCGGAAGCCGGCCCCTCGAGGTCCCGGCAGTATATAACGAGCTGCGGCGCTCCCGGATCGCTCCCGCGCTCGCGGCGGACACCGTTTCCGCCAGATTCCCGGGTCTCTTTCCGTCTCGTCCGGGGTGCGCTGCACGGACCGCGCCAACGCCCCCCGACGATCTTTGGATCGCCCTCAACGCCTGCGAGGAGCTCTCTCGGGAGACGGTGTGCCGGCTGGCGCGGGCGGCGCCCGGATGGGCGGAGAGCGACGTCGGACCGGCCGAGCTCGGCATCGAGGTGACGCCGGGCCAGCTCCGCATCGCCCGAAGGCGGGCGGCCGCGAGACGCCGGGTCGCCCGCGGCCAGCGTCGCGAGGCACGGCGTCGGGGCATCCGCATCCTGGTCCGCGGGAGGGGCGGGTATCCACCGGCGCTCGAGGACCTCGAGCTGCCGCCGCCGGTGCTCTACCTGCGGGGCGAGATCCCCGACCGGCCCGCGGTGGCCGTGGTCGGATCGCGCGCCGCCGATCCCTACGGCCTCGAGACGGCGGAGCGCTTCGCGGCGGAGCTGGCCGCCAGCGGCCTGACGGTCGTCTCCGGCTTCGCCCGGGGGGTGGACCAGGCGGCCCACCGGGGCGCCCTGGGGGTGGACGGGGGCCGCACGGTGGCCGTCCTGGGCTGCGGCCTGGACCGCGACTACCCCGTCGGCAGCCGCGAGCTGGCGGACAGCATCTCGCGCGCCGGCGCCGTGCTCACCGAGTTCCCTCCCGGCGCCGCCCCCCGGCCCCAGAACTTCCCGGTCCGCAACCGGATCATCGCCGCCCTGGCGGTGGGCACCCTGGTGGTCCGCGCGACGGTGCGCTCCGGGTCCCTGATCACCGCCCGTCTCGCCCTGGAGCTGGGGCGCGACGTCTACGCCGTGCCGGGCGCCATCTTCGACGAGCGCGCCCGCGGCGCCAACCTGCTCATCCGCGACGGGGCGCTCCTGGCGCAGTGCCCCCGCGACGTCCTCGAGAGCCTGCCGCTGGCGGTGCGCGACCGGCTGACGCCGCCGCGGGAGGGGCGCGGGGAGGAGGGCGCGGGCCGCGATCCCGTGCTACGGCACCTGCGCCGCGGCGAGCCGCTGGACCCCGAGACGCTGGCCCGCCGCGCCGGTGTTCCGCTGCCCGAGCTCCTGGGGCGGCTGGCCGAGCTCGAGATCGCCGGGCGGGTTCGGCGCTACGCCGGGCCCCGCTTCGGGCGCAGGGGCTGAGGAGCCCGCCCCGACCCGTCCGGTCGCACCGAGCGTGGTATGGTCCGCGCCGCCCGCCGGGAATCTCGACCGGCGCCGGGAGGTTCGTAGCCTGACATGTCGAAGAGCCTGATCATCGTCGAGAGCCCGGCCAAGACCCGGACGCTCAAGAAGTTCCTGGGGAAGGGGTACGCGGTCGAGGCGTCCGTGGGCCACATCCGCGACCTGGAGAAGAAGGACCTGGGGCTCGGCGACAACTACGAGCCGCGCTACCGGGTGCTGCCCGAGAAGCGGGAGGTCGTCAGGAAGCTGCGCAAGGCGGCCCGGAGCGCCGACGAGGTCCTGCTCGCTCCCGACCCCGACCGCGAGGGAGAGGCGATCGCCTGGCACATCGCCCAGGTGATCGGCAAGGACGCAGCCGCCATCCGCCGGGTGACCTTCAACGAGATCACCCGGCCCGCCGTGCTCGAGGCGCTGGAGCACCCCGGGGAGATCGACTACCGCAAGGTCGAGGCGCAGCAGGCCCGCCGCGTGCTGGACCGGCTCATGGGCTTCAAGCTCTCGCCGCTCCTCTGGAAGAAGGTCAAGCAGGGGCTGTCGGCCGGCCGGGTGCAGTCGGTGGCGCTCAAGATGGTGTGCGAGCGCGAGGCCGAGATCGAGGCTTTCGAGCCGGTCGAGTACTGGGTCGTCACCGCCGACCTGGCCGCCGGGGAGCCGCCCCCCTTCACCGCCCGCCTGCACAGGATCGACGGCAAGAAGGCGGAGGTGGGCGACGGCGAGCAGGCGGCCGAGATCGTCGCCGTTCTCGAGAGGGAGCCGTACCGCGTCGCCGACGTCGAGCGGCGGGAGTCCAAGCAGCGACCGGCCCCGCCCTTCATCACCAGCCGGCTGCAGCAGCAGGCGGCCCGCCGGTTCGGCTTCTCGGTGAAGAAGACGATGACCCTGGCCCAACGGCTCTACGAGGGGCGCGACATCGGCGACCGCGGCACCACCGGCCTGATCACCTACATGCGCACCGACTCGACCCGCGTCTCCGAGGAGGCCCTGGCGGCCGCCCGCGCGGTCGTCGAAAAGAGCTACGGCAGGGAGAACCTGCCGCCCAAGCCGATCCGCTACCGCAGCAAGAAGGGAGCCCAGGACGCCCACGAGGCCATCCGGCCGACGACCTTCGATCTGCCGCCGGAGGCGGCGGCGCGCTATCTGGAGCGCGACGAGCTCAAGCTCTACACCCTGATCTGGGAGCGGTTCATCGCCTCCCAGATGGTGCCGGCCCTCTTCGACGTCACCCGGGTGGACGTGGCCTGCGGCCCGTACACCTTGCGCGCCGAGGGCAAGATCCTCAAGAAGCCGGGCTTTCTGGCGGTGTACCAGAGCGACCCCGCCGACGCCGGCGGCGCCCTGGGGAGCGCCGACACCCTGCTGCCGCCGCTCGCGAAGGGCGCCGAGCTCACCCTGAAGAGCGTGGCGAGCGAGCAGAAGTTCACCAAGCCCCCGGCCCGGTACAGCGAGGCCACCCTGGTCAAGGCGCTGGAAGAGAACGGGATCGGCCGCCCCTCCACCTACGCCCAGATCCTGGCCACGCTGTCCGACCGCTCCTACGTGGACCGGATCGAGAAGCGCTTCCACCCGACCCTGCTCGGCCGGCTGGTCAACGACCTGTTGCAGCAGGGCTTCCACGACATCCTCAACGAGGGGTACACGGCCTCGCTGGAGACCGAGCTCGACCGCATCGAGGAGGGCGAGCTCGACTGGCGGAGCGCCCTGGCCGAGTTCGACCGCAAGTTCGTGCGCGACCTGGAGCTGGCGGCCGAGAGCCTGCCCGACGTGAAGCGCGAGGGGGTGCCCACCGACGAGTCGTGCCCCGAGTGCAGCTCGCCCCTGGTGCTCCGCTTCGGCCGCTACGGCTCCTTCTACGGCTGCTCCAACTACCCGGAGTGCAAGTACACCCGCGACTCGGAGGACCCCGCCGGGGGCGAAACGCCGGAGACCCCGGACGAGGAGATCGCCCCCTGCGAGAAGTGCGGCCGGCCCATGGCCGTGCGCCGCAGCCGCTACGGGTCCTTTCTCGGCTGCACCGGCTACCCCGAGTGCAGGAACATCCGCAAGACCGGCCCCCAGGCCGCCGAGCCCAAGGACACCGGGGTCGGCTGCCCGGAGTGCGGCGCGGGCCGGATCCAGGAGAAGCGCTCGCGGCGGGGCAAGATCTTCTACTCCTGCAGCCGCTATCCGGAGTGCAAGTACGCCCTCTGGAACCCGCCGGTGGACCGTCCCTGCCCGAGCTGCGACTCCAAGCTCCTGGTCCAGAAGAGCTCCAAGAAGAAGGGCGTCTTCCTGGCCTGCCCGGAGAAGGAGTGCGACTTCGAGGAGCCCCTGGAGGGGAGCGGCGACGCCTGATCCGCCCGGCCGGAAGATGAGCTATCGAGAGGTCGCCTGGTTCAACTCCCGCCTGGAGGCGGAGACCATCGGCCACGCCCTCGACGCCCACGACATCCCCTTCCTGGTGCAGAGCGGCGACGTGGGGATGTTCGGCCCCGGGATGATCGGACGCAGCCCCGTCGGCGCCTCGCTGCTGGTGCCCGAGGAGCGGCTCGACGAGGTGCGCCGGCTGCTGGACTGCGTGGTGCGGCCGGCCGACGCCGAGAGCGGCGCGGAACCGGAGGATGAGAGCTGACCGCGATCCCCGCGGGAGGGTCTCCCGGGCGCCCGGGGCCTCCGTCGGGGCGCTCGGAAGCGGGCCGGGCGCCTAGAATCGGGCCGTGAACCGCCCGGTCCAGGTCGTCGGCGGCGGGCTCGCCGGCTGCGAGTGCGCCTGGCAGCTCGCCCACCGCGGCGTGCCCGTGGTGCTGCACGAGATGCGGCCGCGGCGCTCGACCCCGGCGCACAAGACCGGCGACCTGGCCGAGCTGGTGTGCAGCAACTCCCTGCGCAGCGACGACCCGCTGCACGCGGCGGGGCTGCTGAAGCGGGAGATGGAGGCCTTCTCCTCGCTGGTCATCGGGGCCGCGCGCGAGGCGGCGGTGCCCGCCGGCGGCGCCCTGGCCGTCGACCGCCATCGCTTCGCCCATCGCGTCACCGCCGCCCTCGCGGAGCACCCCCGCGTCGAGATCCGGCGCGAGGAGGTGGAGACGATCCCGCCCGGCGACGTGGTGATCGCCACCGGGCCGCTGACCTCGGAGGCGATGTCGGCAACCCTGGCCGGCCTGCTCGGGGAGGAGCACCTCTACTTCTACGACTCCATCGCGCCCATCGTGGAGGGCTCGTCGCTCGATCGCGACCGCCTCTTCCGCGCCTCCCGCTACGGCAAGGGGGGCGGCGACGACTACCTGAACTCGCCGCTGGACCGGGAGGGCTACCTGGCCTTCCGGCAGGCCGTGGTCGAGGCCGAGGTGCTGCCGCTGCACGACTTCGAGCGCGACCTCTTCTTCGAGGGCTGTCTGCCCATCGAGGAGCTGGCGCGGCGAGGCGAGGACACCCTGCGCTTCGGACCCATGAAGCCGGTCGGACTCACCGCCCCCGACGGCAGCCGTCCCTACGCCGTGGTGCAACTGCGGCAGGAGGACCTGGCCGCCAGCCAGTTCAACCTGGTGGGCTTCCAGTCGCGGATGAAGTGGCCCGAGCAGAAGCGGGTCTTCCGGATGCTGCCCGGCCTGGAGCGCGCCCGCTTCGTGCGTCTGGGCCAGGTGCACCGCAACACCTTCGTCAACTCGCCGCTGCACCTGAGCCCTTTCTACCGGCTGCGCCGGCTGCCGCGGCTGCGGCTGGCCGGGCAGATCACCGGCGTGGAGGGCTACCTGGAGTCGGCCGCCACCGGTCTCGCCATCGGCCTCTACCTGGCCCTGGAGCGCGCCGGCCGGGACGCCGAGCCGCTGCCGCCGACCACCGCCCTGGGCGCCCTGGCGCGGCACCTGACCGAGTCGTCGCCGGAGCGCTTCCAGCCGGCCAATATCAACTACGGCCTCTTCCCCGAGCCGGAGGAGCGGCTGCCGCGCTCGCGGCGGCGGGCGGCGCTGGCCGAGAGGGCGCGGGCCGACCTCGAGGCGTGGGCGCGACGGCACGGGCTGGCGGTCGGCGCGTCGCCGGCGGAGCGCGCCGCCGTCCGCTGAGGGCCTGCCACCGATGCAGCGGCTGGTCGCCCGGTTCCTCCGTCATCTCGAGGAGGAGCGCAACCTCTCGCCCCACACGGTGCGCGCCTACCGCAACGACCTGACGCGCTTCCTGGCCTTCCTGACACGCGACTTCTTCGGCCGCGAGCTCGCCGCGATCGCGCCCGCCGAAGTGGACCGGCTGGCGGTGCGCTCCTTCGCCGCCCATCTCGGGCAGAGCGGCCTCTCGAGCCGCACCCGCGCCCGCACCCTCTCCGCGCTGCGCTCCCTCTTCCGCTTCGCCTGTCGCGAGGAGATCCTGCGGGAGAACCCCGCCGCCGGGGTGCGCAACCCGAAGCAGCCCCGCACCCTGCCGCGGCACCTGCGGCCCGCAGAGATCGAGGCGCTGCTGGACTCGGTGGAGGGAGACGAGCCCCTCGACCGGCGGGACCGGGCGCTCTTGGAGATGCTCTACGCGACGGGGCTGCGGGTCGGAGAGCTGGTGTCGCTGGAGTGGGGCGACGTGGACCTGCGCGGCCGGGTGCTCAGGGTGCTGGGCAAGGGGGGCAAGGAGCGGATGGTGCCTTTCGGGCGGCTGGCCGCGGACCGGCTCGCCGCCTGGCGGGAGGTGTGGCACCGGGTGCGGCGCGAGGGCGCGGACGGCGAGCCGCTCTGGCTCAATCAGCGCGGCGGCCGGCTCACCGACCGGTCGGTGCGCCGCATCCTGGACCGGCGGGTGGCGGACGCCTCGCTGGCGTCGGGGGTCCACCCCCACACCCTGCGTCACACCTTCGCCACCCACCTGCTCGAGGGCGGCGCCGACCTGCGGGCCATCCAGGAGCTCCTCGGCCACAGCTCGCTCTCGACGACCCAGCGCTATACCCACCTGGAGCTCGACCGGCTCCTCGCCGTCTACCGCGACAGCCACCCCCGGGCGCGCAAGGAGTGAGCGCGCCCGAGACCGAGGTCCGCCGTTTCCCCTGCACGGCGGGGGGCGGCATCGCCGCCGGCCAGCGCCGGCTGCGCTGGCTCCTGCTGGGCCCGGCCGCGCTGATGGTGGTCACGGCCGGCGCCTCCTTCGTCAACGGCGGTGCCGCGGTGGGCGGCCTCTGTCTGCTGATCGCGCTGGTGGCCTTCGTGGCCTGGCGGATGAGCGGCGAGCTGACGCCCCAGTGGGTGGGCCTGACCCCGAACGAGGTGGTGGTGCGCACCCGCACCCGCCAGCCCACCCTGCCCCGCAACGGCGCGACGGCGCGGCGGCTCACCGAGAGCGAGCGTGACCACCTGGAGCGCCTGGCCACCACCGCCGGAGTGGTCGCGCCCGCCGGCGGCTTCGACTCGCATCTGCTGGGCGAGGTCCAGCTCTTCGCCTCCGATCTCGCCAACGCCGTCCTGGTGGCTTCGGACGAGGAGCGCTGGGTCGTCACGCCGGACGATCCCGAGGGGTTCCTCGCGGCGATGACGGACCCGCCGGGGCCGCGCGGCTGAACCCCACTCAGAGTCGGGGTTCTTCGACGGGCTACGGCAGAGGAGACTGGGCTATTCTAACCTGTTGACATGATTGCGTTTATGTCTACCCTGGCCTTCTGTAGATCGCGGGTGACTACGCCCCAGTACGGGGTCCGCGGTGTACCAGAAATGCACTGCCCGCAGATCTGGAGGCACCGTGGTTGTGAAGAAGCTGACACCGAGAATCGTCCAGGAGGCGCCGTTTGCCAGCGGGAGCTCCTACTACCTGACGGAGGGGAGGAGTAGGCGGAGCCGGCGGGGATTCGGGATTCGCGTCTACCGGACTACAACGTCGAGATCCTCCCGCTGGTCCGCTGGGACCACTCTGTCAAAGACGTCGCACGGCGACACACTGGGCGCCCGCGGCTCCTAACTCGCCGGAGGAGCGCGAGCCGACCTCGGTTCGCGAGCGCTCCTCCGACAGCACGGCCGATGGGCAGAGCTCTCGCCGCTACTCGGGGAGGCGCGTCGCCACGACCGCCGGCTCCTCGCCGATGACGAGCCGGTAGCCACCCCCACCCAGCTCCTCGAAGCGCACGACGCGGCTTTCGCCGCTCCGCCCGTCCCAGGTCGCGAAGCTTCCGTCCGGGCCGGGGAGCACGTGCAGCCGGTCGTCGAGCCCCTGGCGGGAGACACCGCGGAGCTCCGCGTCCGCGTCGGCGTCCCAGACATACGCGCGATCGACCCACCCCTCGGCGAACTCGATCCTCACCAGAGTGACGTCTCGACCGTCCTGGAACGCGGTCCCCAGGACCCGCGAACCGGTGAGGTCGCCGTGGGCTTCCTCGAGCCTCTGGCGCTCCTCCGCCCAGCGCCCGGCCAGGTACTCCGCCGTGACCCGATGATCGTAGGCCGCCGCCAACGGCTCGAGGTCTCCGCCCAGCGAGGCGCCGACGATCTCATCGAGACGCGCCGACAGGCTCTCCCCTCGCCGCGGATCGTACGGCCGCGTCGAAAACAGCCGGCCGAAGGCTACGGGATCCGCCGGCCGGATCGTCAGCTCGCGCGGGCCGCTGTCGCGTTGGGCGAGGGCGACCTCGAGCCGCCCACCACCGGACTCGGCCGGCAGCTCGTAGAGACCGGTCAGAGGCTCCAGCGCCCCGGCCTCGACCTCGACCAGCTCCGGTACCGGCGGCAGCGGCCTCCCCGCCAGGAGAAAGTAGCCCACCTGGCCGAAGAGCTGACGCGCGACCGGGAACTCCGAAGCCACGTTGGTCATGTACACGAGGATCGACTTGGCGTCCGGGATGATCGCCATGTCGGCGTAGAAGATCCCATTGCTGCCGTTGTGGGAAACGACCCGCGCGCCCCCAGCGTCCCTCACCACCCAACCGTAGCCGTAGAAGGACTCGCCCCCGCCCTCGTCGACGTGCGGCGCCCAGTACAGCTCCATCGAGCGGGGGGAGAGGGCGCGACCGTCGAGCAGCGCCTGTCCCCAGCGCACCATCTCCCAGGCCGTCGAATGGATGCCGCCGTTGGCCCGCAGCACCCAGTAGGGTCCGTCGTCGGCCATCGGCCGGCCCAGCACCGTCCCCCAGGATTCGCCCCGGCGGTACCCCTGGGCGATGCGCCCCTCCCCCCAGCCGGCTTGCAGGTAGCCCGTCTCGAAGAGGCCGTTCGGGATGAGCGCCCGGCGCCGGAGCGTGGACTCGTAGCTCGACCCCGTAAGCTGCTCGACGATCGCGCCCAGCAGGCTGTAGCCGGCGTTGGAGTACCGGTAGCCCTCCCCGGGCACGAAGGCCAGATCCTGGTCCAGGATCCGCCGCACGAACTCCTCGCGGCCGATCGGGTCCCAGTCGCCGACGCCTTCGAGATCGACGATCCCCGAGGAGTGCGTCAGGAGCTGGTGAAGCGTAATGCCGACCTTGTCCTCCGGAACCGCGTCGAAGTACTCGGCGATCGAGTCCTCGACCGCCAGCTTCCCCTCCTCGGCGAGCATCAGGACGGTGGCGCCGGTGAACTGCTTGGTGAGGGAGCCGATCGTCGAAACGGTCCCCGGCGTCCACGGGAGACCGGCCGCCCGATCGGCGAGCCCGTAGCCCTCGGCGAGGATCGGTACGCCACCCTGGGTCGCGACAAAGACGCCCGCAAAGCCGAGCTTCTCCAGCCGCTCGAGATGGTTCTTCACCGCCTCGATCCGGGCCGCGGGGTCGCCCTGGGCCAACGCCGGTGGCGTCGCGGCGAGCGCCGCCAGCACGAGCCAGCAGATGCCGATCCGTCTCATCGTTTCCCTCCTGCCGGCGGCGGCCTCCAGCCGTCCGCGCCGTCCTCCGGTCCGGCCAGGGCGGTCAGCGCCAGGAAGATCAGCATCGCCGCCCCGATGATCACGGGCAGCCAGCCGATCGTCGCCTTCTCACCCGTCTCGCCGTGGAACATGATGAGGAAGCCGGCACCGCTCGCGATCACGACGAGCGCGCTGAGCAGCATCCCCTGGCGCCGTCGCCGACCCTCGATGGCTTCCCGCTCCTTGAGCCAATCGAGATAATCGTGGTGGTTCCCGTCGTCGATCTGCTCGAAGAGCTGTCGCGCCAGCTCGTACCGATAGTAGGCCTCCCGCTCGCGGCGGCGCTGCAGCGCCCACCAGAACACGGACAGGAAGGCGAACATCGACGGCATCGAAATGAGCCAGACAAGGGTCTCGTCCGCCAAGGTCAGAGTCTCCGTCGTCGTGGGTTGGTCATCCTCGTTCATCCCGTCAGACGCGGCCGGGCCTCGCCGGGTTGCACGAATCTGGCGATCGGACGGGGCCACGCCTCGAGAGGCCGCGGCGCTGCCGCCTCGGGAGGATGCAGATCCATGCAACCGGTCCCGTCCGGGGCGCGTCTGACCGAGCGACGGGATGAGTCATGAGGGAGATCGCACGGACGTCGAAGCGGTCCTGGGCGGTGAGATCGACCGCTTCGAAGGGATCGTCAACCGCTGGCAGGGGCCGCTGGTGAACCTGGCCTGGCGCTACGTCCGCGACCGGCCGCTGGCCGAGGAGATGGCCCAGGAGGCGTTCGTCCACTGCTTCCGCAAGCTACACCAGTGGCGCAGCGAGGCTGAGTTCTCGACCTGGCTGTTCGCACTCGCCCTGAACGTATATCGCTCCTTTCTGAGGAAGCGGCGCCCGCCGACCGACGACACCGTCGCTGCCGACTCGCTGATCCGCCCGTCGTCGACCGAGGCCGAGCTCTTCGACTCCGAAAGGCGTGAGCTCATTCGAAGAACGGTGAGCTATCTGCCGGAGATCTACCGCGACGCGATCGTCGTCTACTACTTCGAGGATCAGGATCTCGCGACGACGGCGGTGCGCCTCGGCGTCCCAGCAGGGACCGTCAAGGCGCGGTTGCACCGCGGGAGAGAGCTGCTTCGTGAGCGGCTCGGAAGGAGGCTCGAATGAGCGCTCGAAGCGGTAACCGGGTCCCGCCGGTCCCCTCGCCCGGCTTCAGCGACGACGAGATCCAGCGGGCGCTGTCCGAGGATCGCCCGGTCGAGCCGTCGCTCGGCTTTCAGGCCCGCGTGATGCGCCGGCTCCGGTCCGACGCCGAGCTGCCGCCCCTGGCGCTGCCCTGGAAGCGATTCGTCGCGGCTCTGGTGGCGGCCTTCGGCGCCCTGGCGATGGCCGCCACGGTCGATCCCGACCTGCTCCAGGCCACCGCACGACCCGGTCTGCTCTTCCCCACGGTCGTGCTGCTGGTCCTGGCGGCCCGCTGCACCATCCGTTCACGCCTGGCGAGCGAGATGGCCGCCTCCCGCGGCCAGGACTCCACGGCCGGCTGAGGGGCCCGGGCCCCCCTCCCCCCCCTCCTCCCAAGAGAGGTTCCATCCCCCTCCCCCCCCTCCAGAGAGGTTCCATCCGTTTCGGGGAGGAGAGGATGACTCTGCAGGCAGAGGCGACTCGCTGCCGCTCCGCGGCCGGGATCTAGGCTGGCTTAGGCATCAAGAGTGTAAGCAACCGGGTGCCTGTCGACCGGGTTTCTGCCGACCGCGATCGGCCGTGGCGGCGGCGGCCCGTGGCGGAGCGCGGGGCGAGACCTCCTCCCGAAGCCGCGTCCGAGACCTCGACTTCTCGGATCAAGCGGAGGCGAAGGCGGGAGCCGGGGCGGCTCGGGCGAAGGGCAGCCGCGGTAGGTGGCAGCCGGCCGGGAACTCGACCGGGAGCTTTCCCTCCCTCAGGTCCTCGGCCGCCTGGCGGTAGGCGACCCGGAAGGCGTAGTAGGCGAGCTCGAGGCCCTTTCGAACCGCCCAACGGTCGGCGTGGAACCGCGGTGCGGGCGACCGGTTGACCCGCTCGGGCTTGTCGTGCGGGTGCTGGCGCAGAATGCGCCGGATCCCCAGGGGATTCCGACCCGTCTTCCGAATTCTCCGGCGCGTCGCGGCTTCGATCTCTCCCACGATCTCCGCGACCCGTTCTCGGATCTCCGTGCGCTCGAGCCTGCTCCAGACCGGCAGGGGACTCAAGGTCAACTCCTGCTCTTCGGAGTAGGTGTACTTTCCGACGCGCTCGCCCCGACGTCGAGCCTCGTACTCCGCGGAGCGGTCGAACCAGACGCCGCGCAACGGACGACCGCTCAGCAGGCCCTCGACGCAGTGGGCCCCGGGCCAGTCGGCGGGCCGCCGGACGAGGCTCTCCTTGCAGCCGTTGTCGAGTAGATACCTCAGCCGTGCGACCTGGGCGGCCTCCTCGTGGCTGACGACGATGGCCTGGTAGCGCCGAGCCCAGAAGCGCTCTCGCCAGACGTGGAGGCGCCCAGCCTCCTTGGCGAGATTGCCGTTGACGTAGCCCATGAACAAAGCCAGCTGCTCCGCGTCGGCGGGCTGAAGCAGGAGATGGGCGTGGTTGGAAAGGAACACGAAGGCGCAGACCTTGACGTCGTAGCGCTGGGCGGCACGACCCACGATACCGAGGACGATCTCGTTGAGATCGCGAGAGGGGCGCAGAAGGAAGCGAGCCTGGACGGTCCGAGTGGTCACCTCGACCAGCGATCTCGGTGGGATGTAGCGCAGCGAACGGGCCATCGATGAGAGAGACGGATTGGGCCGACTCGATCTTCCGCCATGCCCGCCCGAAACGGGTGGAACCTCTCGTGGGAGGGGGAACCTCTGTCTTTGTGATGAACTACTCTCGTCTTTGTGATGCACCACCTGCTGGCGCAGTGTGACCTCGAATGACGATTCCGAACGTCAGGACCGAGTTCCTGCGCCACACCCTGGCGACCCTGGCTTACCGCGGCGGCAAGGCGATTCGCGGAGCGCCGCGCGGGTTCTCGGAGCTTCGCATCGGTCGGAGCACGCGCACCCCCGGGGAGATCCTGGCGCACGTCGGGGATCTGCTGGACTGGGCGCTCTCGCAGGCCCAGGGCCGCCAGGTGTGGCGCGACTCGGAGACGCGCTCCTGGGAAGACGAGGTCGCTCGTTTCTTCGCCGCGCTCGAGGCCTTGGACCGGCGCCTCGCGAGCGGCGAGCCGACCGGTTTCCCCGAGGAGAAGATGTTCCAGGGACCGATCGCGGACGCGCTCACCCACATCGGTCAGATCGCCTTGCTCAGGCGGCTGGCAGACGCGCCGATTCGGGGCGAGAACTACTTCAAGGCCGAGATCGAAGCGGGCCGGGTCGGCGAAGACCAGGCGGCGCCGGTCAAGGAATTCGACTGATCCGATCCGCCGATCCGGGCGCTCTGGTCGGCGGGACGGCCTCCTTGGCAACGGCCTCAAACGGTCCTTCCGCTCAGAGGTTCCACCCTTCTCGGGAGACGGAGCGCTCAGAGGGCGCTCAGAGGTTCCACCCTTCTCGGGAGACGGAGCTGGAGGTTCCACCCTTCTCGGGAGACGGAGCTGGCGAGCGGCCGCGCTACTCGGCGGCCTCTCGGTCCGCGGCGTCTGGTTGCCCGTAGAGCCCCCGCCGGCGGCGGCGGCTCCCGGCCGGGCGACCGGTCGCCACCAGCCGCGCAGCCCGCTACAATCCTCCCCTCATGCAGACCGTGCGATCCACGACGATCCTCATGGTCCGGCGCGCCGGCAAGGTCTGCCTGGCGGGCGACGGCCAGGTGACGCTGGGCGACACCGTGATCAAGGCCGGGGCGAGCAAGATCAAGCGCGCCGGCAAGGGGAAGGTCCTGGTCGGCTTCGCCGGCGGGGCGGCGGACGGGCTGGCGCTGTTCACCCGCTTCGAGGCCAAGCTCGAGGAGTTCTCGGGCAACCTCGAGCGCGCCGTGGTGGAGCTGGCCCGGGACTGGCGCACCGACCGCGCGCTGCGCCAGCTCCAGGCGCAGATGATCGTCGCCGACGCCGAGAAGGTCTTCCTGGTGTCGGGCAACGGCGACCTGCTCCAGCCCGACGAAGAGGGGGTGCTGGCCATCGGCTCGGGAGCCAACTTCGCGCTCTCGGCGGCCCGCGCGCTGCTCCGTCACACCGAGCTCGACGCCGCCCAGATCGCAGAGAGCGCGATGCGGATCGCCGCCGAGATCTGCGTCTACACCAACGACCGCATCACCCTGGAGCGACTGTGAGCCCGCCCGGCGGTCTGGAGCCGGCGGCGCCGGAGGCGCGGCTCGAGGACCTGACGCCGCGGCAGATCGTCGCCGCGCTGGACCGTTACATCGTCGGCCAGCACGACGCCAAGCGGGCGGTGGCCATCGCCCTGCGCAACCGCTGGCGGCGGCAGCAGCTCCCCGACGAGCTGTCGGAGGAGGTCCTGCCCAAGAACATCCTCATGATCGGTCCCACCGGGGTGGGCAAGACCGAGATCGCGCGGCGGCTCGCCCGGCTGGCCCGGGCCCCCTTCCTGAAGATCGAGGCCAGCAAGTTCACCGAGGTGGGCTACGTCGGGCGGGACGTCGAGTCGATGGTCCGCGACCTGGCCGAGATCGCCGTCCGGATGGTCAAGCAGGAGAAGCGCGAGGCGGTCCAGGCCACGGCCGAGCGGCGGGCCGAGGAGAGGCTTCTCGACCTCCTCCTGCCGACGCCGCCGTCGGCGGGCTTCGGCGAGCAGGAGGCGCCCGAGGAGGACGCCGGCCCCGATCCGGCGTCCACGCGGGAGAAGCTGCGTCAGAAGCTGGCCAAGGGCGCCCTGGACGACCGCTCGGTGGAGGTCGAGGTCGAGGACTCCACCCTGCCCAGCTTCGAGATGTTCACCCCCCAGGGGGTGGAGGAGGTCGGCGTCAACCTGCGAGAGATGATGCCCGGCTTCTTCGGCCGCCGCACGCGGCAGAAGATGAAGGTCTCCCAGGCCCGCGAGGTGCTGGTGCAGCAGGAGGCGGAGAAGCTCATCGACCGCCAGCAGGTCAGCCGCGAGGCCCGCACCCGGGTGGAGCAGGGCGGCATCATCTTCCTCGACGAGATCGACAAGATCGCCGGGCGCGAGTCGGAGCGCGGGCCGGAGGTGTCGCGCGAGGGGGTGCAGCGCGACCTCCTGCCCATCGTCGAGGGCTCCACCGTGGCCACCAAGTACGGGCCGGTGGCCACCGACCACATCCTCTTCCTGGCGGCGGGCGCCTTCCACGTCGCCAAGCCGTCCGACCTCATCCCCGAGCTGCAGGGGCGATTCCCCATCCGCGTCGAGCTCCAGGCGCTGACCGAGGCCGACTTCGTCCGCATCCTCACCGAGCCGCGCAACGCGCTGACCCGGCAGTACTCGGCCCTGCTGGAGACCGAGGGGGTCACCCTCGAGTTCGGAGAGGACGCGATCCACGAGCTGGCCCGCCTCGCGGTCGAGGTCAACTCGCAAACCGAGAACATCGGCGCGCGCCGGCTCGCCACCCTGCTGGAGAAGGTCCTCGAGGAGGTCTCCTTCGGGGCGCCGGACATGGCGGGCGTCAGGGTCGAGATCGACGCCGCCTACGTGCGGCGCGCGCTGGCCGAAATCGTCGAAGACCGGGATCTGAGCCGCTATGTCCTCTAGGATCACCCTCGTCGCGCTTCTCGGCGCCCTCCTCCTCCTGCCCGCCTGCGGCAACAAGAAGCCGCCGACGCCGCCGCCGCAGATCCTCCCGGCCCGCACGCTGGACCTGACCGTGCAGCAGCGCGGCGAGGAGCTCCTGCTCTCCTTCACCTTCCCCACCACCACCGCCACCGGACTGCCCCTGGGCGCCATCGCGGGGGTGGAGTTCTGGGAGGTCGTGCGCGAGGTCGGCGGCGCCGCCGTCCTCGAGCCCGGCACGGGCGAGACGGCGTCGCCCGACGAGGACGAGACGGCGGACGAGGGGGAGGCGGCGGACGAGAGCGAGACGGCGGCAGAGGCCGAGGGGGGCGTCGAGGAGGAACCGCCGGCCGAGGACGAGGAGGCGGCCGAGGACGAGAGCGAGACGGAGACCGGCGACGACACGGCCGGCGACCGGGGCGAGCTGACCCCGGAGCGGCTCGCCGAGCTGGCCCGGATCGACCCGACGGAGTTCGCCGCCGCGGCCACGGTCCGCGCCACCCTCACCGGACCCGAGCTCGACTCGGCCATCCAGGGCGACAAGATCAGCGCGCGCTTCCCGCTGGGCCGGCGTCCGGCCGGCGCGAGCCTGGAGGCGCACCACTTCGCCGTCAAGGTTCTCTCCCCCACCGGGCTGGGCTCGCCGTTCTCGAACATCGCCTCGATCGTCCGCCGCGAGACGCCGCCGCCGCCCACCGAGTTCACCGTCGAGCCCGACTCGGTCGGCGTGCGGCTCGGCTGGTTCTTTGCCGGCCAGGGCCCGCCGGCGCCCGCGGCGGAGGAGGAGGGCGAGGAGCAGGAGGACGCCGCGGCGGCGCCCGCCGTGGCGGTCGAGGAGATCGCCGAGCCGGAGGTCGACTTCGAGGCGTTCCACGTCTACCGCCGGGGCGCGCGCGAACGCTCCTACGGCCCGCCGCTGGTGCGGGTGGCCCAGAGCGGCCGCCAGTACGTGGATCGCACCGCCCGCTTCGGCGAGGCCTACATCTACGCCGTGGCCGCGGTGATCGAGGCCCAGCCCCGGGTCGAGACGGCGCTCTCGACCGAGCGCGAGATCGAGTACACCGACCGCTTCCCGCCGCCGCCGCCGCGCAACCTCGTGACGCTGGCGGAGCGCGGGTCGGTGCGCGTCCTGTGGGACGCCAGCACGGCCGACGACGTGGACGGCTACCTGATCTACCGCGACGGGGGGGACGGAGAGTTCACCGCCCTCAACGAGGAGCCGCTCCGCGAGCTCGAGTACACCGACCGCGACGTGCGCTCGGGCGGTGTCTACCGCTACCGGGTCGTGGCGGTGGACCAGAGCGGCAACCGCAGCGTCGAGAGCCGGGTCTCCGAAGCCCGCGTCCCGTGATCCGCTTCTTCCGCCTCTCCGGCGGAGGCAACGACTTCCTGGCGCTGGCGGAGCCGCCCTCCCCGCCGTCGCCCGAGGAGGTGGCCGCCTGGTGCGCCCGCGGCGTCTCGGCGGGAGCCGACGGGCTCTTCGTCCTGAGCCGCGAGGGGGACGCCGTGCGCATGGTGCACTTCAACGCGGACGGCGGCCGCGCCGACCTGTGCGTGAACGGCGTGCGGTGCGCGGCGCGTCTGGCCCGGCACCTGGGGTGGAGCGGCGAGGAGCTGGTCATCCGCACCGACTCGGGCGAGATGCGCGGCCGCGCCGCCGGGGCCGAGACGGCCGCGGTGACCCTGCCGCCGCCTCCGCCGCCGCGGCCGATCTCGGTGGACGGCGGCGCGCGGTCCGCCTGGTCGGTCCGCATCGGGGTGCCCCACCTGGTGCTCGAGTGGCCGCAGAGCCTCGCCGCCGCTCCCGTCGCGGAGCTGGGGCCCGCCCTGCGCCGCGACCCCGCGCTCGGAGAAGAGGGCGCCAACGTGGACTTCGTGCGCTTCCCCGACCGCGGCCACCTGGAGATCCGCACCTTCGAGCGCGGCGTCGAGGCGGAGACGCTGGCGTGCGGCAGCGGGGTCCTGGCCGCCGTCGCCGTCGGGGTCGCCCTCGACCGCCTGGTCCTGCCGGCGGAGGTGGTCACCCGGGGCGGCTTCCCCTTCCGCGTCGACGGCGCCGTCCGGGAGGGCAGGGTGACCGCCTGGGAGCTCGCCGGCGACGCCCGCCTGGTGGCCGAGGGGATCCTGCTGCCCGGCGCCTCCCAGACGCCACGGCCGCCCCGATGGAGTTGAGCCGCGGCCCGGTCTGGCGACGGCGCCCTGCTAAGCTCCCCGGCCGGTGAAGCTCTCTCTGTTCGAAGAGTGGCAGCGGCGGGGTCTGGTCCACCAGGCCACCGAGACCGGAGTGGCGGAGGCTCTCGAGAGCCCCCTCGTCGCCTACATCGGCTTCGACCCGACCGCCCCCAGCCTGCACGTGGGCAGCCTCCTGCCGGTGATGATGCTGCGCCGTCTGCAGCGCGCCGGCCACCGTCCGATCGCCATGGTGGGAGGCGGCACCGGGATGGTGGGTGACCCCTCCTTCCGCGACGACGAGCGTCCTCTCCTGGACACCGAGACCCTCTCCTTCAACAGCCGCGCCCTGAAGCGCCAGCTCGAGCGCTTCCTGGACTTCTCGCCTGGAGAGGCCGTGCTGGCCGACAACGCCGAGTGGCTGGACAAGCTGCACCTGATCGGCTTTCTGCGCGAGGTGGGCAAGCACTTCTCGGTCAACGCCATGATCGCCCGCGAGTCGGTCAAGCGCCGCCTCACCACGCGCGAGCACGGCATCTCGTACACCGAGTTCTCCTACAGCCTGCTGCAGGCCTACGACTACGTGGAGCTCTACGACCGCTACGGCTGCACCCTGCAGCTCGGCGGCAGCGATCAGTGGGGCAACATCGTGACCGGCGCCGACCTGGTGCGGCGGATGCGCGACGCCGAGGTGCACGGCCTGACGAGCCCGCTCATCACCCGCGCCGACGGCAAGAAGTTCGGCAAGTCGGAGGCCGGGAACGTATGGCTCGACGCCGAGCTCACCACGCCGTTCGAGTTCTACCAGTACTGGATCAACGTCCCCGACGACGACGCAGTGCCGATGCTGCGCTACTTCACCACCCTCTCCCTGGACGAGATCGACGAGCTGGCGCGCGCCGCGGCGGAGCGCCCGGAGGAGCGGCTGGCGCAGCGTCGGCTGGCGGAGCTCGTCACCCAGAGAGTCCACGGCGCCGAGGCGCGCCGGCGGGCGGAGCACACCACCGAGATCCTCTTCGGCGGCGGCGACCTCGCCGAGCTCGATGCGGCCGAGGTCGAGGACGCCTTCCGCTCCTCGCCGGCCACCGAGGTGGGCCGCGAGGAGCTCGAGGGGGGGCTGCCGCTGCTCGACGCCCTGGTGCGCACGGGGCTGGCGCCCTCCAAGGGCCGGGGGCGCACGGACCTGGCCGGCGGGGCGATCACGGTCAACCACCGCCGCGAGACCGACCCCCATCGCCGGCTGACCCTCGCCGACGCCGTGGGAGGGCGCTACGTGGTGCTCCGCCGGGGCAAGAAGACCTACCACCTGCTCTCGGTCTCTCGCTGACGGCCCGCCGGCTCCCTTGCGCCGCGAGGCGCGGCCCGTGGTAGGTTGTGCCCCGTCGGGGGCCGAGACGAGAGTCGGACGGAGGAGATCAGTGGCCATGAAGTACAAGCTGTCGCGCCGTATCGTCGCCGCCGTCGCCGCGGTCGTCGTCGCCGCCGTCGCCGCGGCTCCGGCCACCGCCGGCGTCAAGAAGTTCCGCAAGAAGCAGCCCCGCCCCGTCCAGCTCGGCACCTCGGCCGGAAACGCCGAGGACTTCTCCCTCGATCCGCCATTCATCTCCTGCGCCGGGGGCACCGCCGGCGCCCTGCTCAAGATGGAGGATCCCGAGGATCCCGACGGCGAGCTCTACTTCATCCTCTCCAACAACCACGTCCTGGCGCTGGGCAACCAGGGCTCGCCGGGCGACGAGATCGTCCAGCCGGGCCTGATCGACACCGATTGCGAGAGCGCCTCCGAGGACGCGATCGCCCACCTCTCCTCCTTCAAGAAGATCAAGTTCGGCGGGAAGAAGCGGAATCACGTGGACATGGCGATCGCCGAGGTGGTGGACGGCGCGGTGCGGGAGAACGGCAAGATCCTCCGTCTGGGCGTGCCCGGCAACGGCGTGGTGGACGCGGAGCCCGGGCAGAAGGTCAAGAAGAGCGGCCGCACCACCGGCTTCACCCGCGGCGACGTCTTCCTGGTGGACACCGACGTCCTGGTGGACTTCCTCTCCTCCGGCGCCACCAAGACGGCTCTCTTCCGCAACCAGGACGTGGTGGAGAGCCGCAACCGGGACTTCAGCGGCGGCGGCGACTCCGGCGCCGTGGTCTACCTCGACGCCGGCAAGTGCTCCCCCGCGATCGGCCTCCTCTTCGCGGGCAACGCCAACTTCACCGCCCTGAACCCCATGGAGAGGGTCCTGGGCGCCGCCAAGAAGCTCCGGCCGCGGGGGGAGAAGACCCTCGTGGGCTGCGACAGCCCGGTGGCGGCGGTCGCCGCCTTCTCCGCCCGCGAGGACCGCGGCTTCCGCAACGCCCAGCGGGTCAAGGAGCGCTTCGCCGACCGCGTGCTGGAGATCGACGGCGTGGTGGGCGTCGGGGTGGGCCGGGAGAAGACCGGGACGGGCGACGCCATGGCGGTGCTTCGAGTCCTGGTCGAGCGCGCCGACGACGAGACGCTGGCGGAGATCCCAGGCGAGCTCGACGGGGTGCCGGTCCGGGTGGTGGTGACCGGCCGCTTCAAGGCCTTCTGAGGCCGGGCGGCTACCAGCCGAGGGCGGGGCCGAAGCGGACCGAGGCGATCAGCAGAACGATCGCCACGGCGAAGAGCTTCACCAGCAGCGGGCCGGCGAAGCGGAGCCAGGCGCCGTAGGGGATCCTGCCCAGGGCCAGGGTGCCCATGACCAGGGCGCTGGTCGGCACGACCATGTTGGTGAAGCCGTCGCCGAACTGGTAGGCGAGGACGGCGGTCTGCTGGGGCAGGCCGGTCAGGGTGGCCAGCGGGGACATGATGGGCATGGTGACGAACGCCTGCCCGCTGCCCGAGGGGACGAAGAAGTTGCACACCGTCTGCACGGCCAGCATCCCCACCGCGGCGACCCCGGCGCCGGCTCCCTCCAGCAGGCCGGCGACGGAGTGGATGACCGTGTCGATGATCTGGCCGTCGTCGAGCACCACCTCGATGGCCCGCGCGACGCCGACGAGGAGGGCGGCCGAGGTCATCTCGGCGGCGCCCCGGATGAAGGCGCGACTGGTCCGGCCCGGGCCCATCCGGGCGAGCGCCGCGCCGAGCAGCCCCACGGCGAGGAAGATGGCGTTGAGCTCGCCGATGTACCAGCCCGCCGTGGACGCACCCACCACGAAGGCGACCATCCCGGCCGCAAGGACCGCCAGGATCGCCACCCGGGAGGCCGTCAGCTCGACGTCGTCCGCGGGCTCGAAGCCGCTGCTGTAGTCGACGTCCGCCACCAGCGACGCCTCCGGCCTGCGGCGCACCCGGCGCGCGTAGCGGTAGATGTGGTCGAACGCCACCACCAGGAAGATCAAGAGCATGATCGCTCGCGCCGGCCAGCCGGAGGCGGGCGCCACCCCGGCGATGTCCTGGGCGATGAGCACCCCGAAGGGGTTGACCCCGGCGCAGGCCCACCCGATGCCGTACGGCACCCAGACCAGACCCATCGCGACGATGGCGTCCATCTTCATGGCCAGGCTCATGGTGACCAGGATCGGGATCAGCGGCACGTACTCCTCTCCCATCCCGATGGTCCAGGAGCCGAGGGAGAAGACGACCAGGCAGCCGGCGATCAGGAGCCAGGGGGCGCCGCCGAGGTGGATCACGGCGGCGTGCAGCACCGCGTCGATCGCCCCGGTCTCGCGCAGGATCTTGATCACCCCGCCGACCAGGAAGATGAGGAAGATGATCTCCTCGGCGGCGGAGAGCCCCCGCGGGATGGCGGTCAGGAAGTGCCAGGGCGGCAGCGCCTCCCGCTCGGCCGCCGGAACCGGCGCGTAGGTGCCGGGCACGACCATCTCCCGGCCCGGGTTCTTGGGGTACGGCTCTCTGTCGAAGGTGCCCTGCGGCACCAGGTAGGTCAGGAGCTGGGCCAACACCACGATCGAGAAGAGCAGCACCAGCGAGTCGAGCTGGAGGCCGCGCTTCGCGGGGCCGTGGCCGGGAGCGGCCGCCATGGTCGGGCAGGGAGGGTCGGAGGCCCTACCCAGCGCCCTCCGGCACCGGGAAGCCCAGGGCCCGCATGAGCGGGGCGATCTCGGCGTCGCGGCCTCGGAACGCGCGGTAGGCCTCGGCCGGATCGACGGCGTTGCGCACGGCGAAGAGGTGGTCCACCAGCTTCCTCGCCATCTCCTGGTCGTAGAAGCCGCCGGGCGCCTGCTCGAAGGCCTCCGCCGCGTCAGCGGTCAGGACGTCGGCCCAGATGTAGCCGTAGTAGCCCGCGGCGTAGCCCTCGCCGCTGAAGATGTGCCCGAAGTGGGGGCTCCGGTGCCGCATGACGATCTCGTCCGGCATCGCGAGCTTCTCGAGCGCCTCGCGCTCGAAGGCGTCGGGATCCAGACCCGCCGGGTCGATCGAGTGGTACATCATGTCCACCAGCGCCGAGGCCAGGTACTCCGTCTGCTGGAAGCCGGTGTTGAAGGTGCGGGCGCTCTTGATCCGCTCCACGAGCGAGGCCGGGATCGGCTCGCCGGTCTCGTGGTGGACGAGGTAGCCCTGGATCACCTCGTCGGTCAGCAGCCAGTGCTCGAGGAGCTGGGACTGGAACTCGGTGTAGTCGCGCACCCCGCCGTTGAGACCCGGGTACTCGACGTTCGAGGAGAGGTAGTGCAGGGCGTGGCCGAACTCGTGGAAGAGGGTCTCGGCGTCGTCCCAGGAGATCAGCACCGGCTCGCCGGGCGACCCCTTGATGAAGTTGGAGTTGTTCGCCGCGAGCACCGTCTTCCTGCCGTCGAAGGTCTCGTGGCTGCGGTAGGCGGTGGCCCAGGCGCCGGAGCGCTTCCCCGTGCGGGCGAAGGGGTCGAGGTACCAGAGGCCGACGTGCTCACCGGTCTCCCGGTCGGTGACCTCCCACACCCGCACCTCCTCGTGGAAGACGGGCACCGAGCCCTCCGGCACGGGCTGGAAGGCGAAGCCGAAGAGCTCCCCGGCGACGAAGAACATCGCCTCGCGCAGCTTGTCGAGCTGCAGATACTGCTTCACCTCGTCGGAGTCGAGGTCGTACTTGGCCTTGCGCACCTTCTCGGCGTAGTAGCGGTAGTCCCAGGGCGCGATGGTGATGCCGGCGCCCTCGGCGTCGGCGATCGCCTGCATGTCGGCGACCTCCTCCTCGACCCGGGCCAGGGCGGCGGCGAAGACGGTCTCGAGCAGCTTCAGGGCGTTCTCGGGCTTCTTGGCCATGCGGTTCTCGAGCTGCCACTCGGCGTAGCTCTCGTAGCCCAAGAGACCCACCCTTTCGTGTCGCAGGGCGAGGATCTCGGCGATGATGGCGTTGTTGTCGTGCTCGCCGCCGTTGTCGCCGCGGCTGTAGTAGCTGCGCCACACCTTCTCGCGCAGGGCGCGCTCGTCGGAGAAGGTCAGGAAGGGATCCATCGACGAGCGCGTGTTGGTGACCGCGTACTCGCCCTCCCGGCCGCGCTCGGCGGCCGCCGCCGCGGCCGAGCGGACGAAGGACTCGGGCAGACCGCCCAGCTCCTCCTCGGTGAGATAGGTGACGTAGCCCTCCTCGTCGGCCAGGACGTTGTTGGAGAACCGGGTGTAGAGCTCGGCCAGCCGCTGGTTGATCTCGGCGTAGCGCTCCCTGGCCTCGCCCTCGAGAGTGGCGCCGTTGCGCGCGAAGCCGTCGTAGGCGAGCCACGTCAGCCGCTGCTGGTCGGGCCGCAGGCTGCGGTACTCCCCGCCCTCGTAGACGGCCCGGATGCGCGCGAAGAGGGCCTCGTTCTGGATGATCTTGCTGCGGTGCTCCGAGAGCCTGGGCGCCATCCTGCCCTGGATCTCGCGAAACTCGGGGCTCGAGACGTTGGAGCTCCAGATGCCCCAGTAGCTCATCACCCGGTCGAGGTCGCGGCCCGACCGCTCCAGGGCGAGAATGGTGTTCTCGAAGGTCGGCCCCTCGGGGTGGGAGGCGATCCTGTCGATCTCCTCGAGGTTCGTCGCCATGGCGGTCTCGAGCGCCGGCTCGAGACCGGCCAGGTCCATTCGATCAAAGGTCGGAACGCCGCCGTAGGGCCCGGTCCACTCGGCCAGGAGGACTTCCTCCGGCGTCCGCGGCTCCTCGCCGGCCTGCTGCGCCCCCGGGGCGCAGGTCAGCATCAGGAAGGCGGAGCCGAAAAGGAGGAGGAGGGTCATGTTCGGTTGCATCTCGCCGGCCCCTTTCTTCGCGTCGGAGCCGGACTCTACCAGGCCCTCCGCCGTGGACCGCGGACTACCCCGCCGGGTGGCGCGGCGGCTACCCGGCCGACTCTGGCGCGATCGCCTGCGGCCATTCCATGATCGGTCCGACGGAAGGGGGCCGCCGGTGAACCCGATTCGCACCGTGCTCTGTCCGGTCGACTTCTCCCAGCTCTCCGAGCGGGCGCTCCAGCTCGCGGTCGAGATGTGCAGGCGCACCGGGGCGCACCTGGTCCTGCAGCACAATCTCGACACCCGCCCGCCGGACTACCTGACCATGCGGTGGATGTGGTCGGAGGAGCACCAGCCCTCCGACCAGCAGATCGCCGACGCGGCTCCGCAGCTCATCCGGGCCCTCTTCCGCCGGATCCCGAAGGGGATCTCCCACGAGGCCAAGCTGACCCGCGGCCCGCTGGACGTGGGTCTCCTCGAGGTCGCCCGGCTCCTTCCGGCCGACGCGATCGTGATGGGCACCCACGGACCGAGCACCGCGGAGCACCACTCGCTCACCGAGCGGGTGATCCTCAAGGCCCCGTGCCCGGTGCTGGTCGCGGGCGAGTCGTACCGGCCGGAAGCGGTGTTCGACGAGCGCGGCGAGCCGCCGGAGGAGATGTCGGTCCTGCTGCCCTTCGACTTCACCCCCCACTCGCAGGAGGCGCTCTCGTTCGCGCTCAAGCTGGCCGAGCACATGCCGCATCGGATGCACCTCCTCCACGTCGCGCCCCGGTCCGAGAGCGGCGCGACCTCCCAGGGCGAGGCCGGGCTGCGCGACCGGTTGGGCGAGCTGATGCCGGTCGAGCTCCAGCCGCGCGTCACCATCGAGGTCGCCCACGGCGACCCGGTGCGGAGGATCCTGGCCGCCGCCGATCGCGTGGCCGCCCTCTTCATCCTGATGGGCGCCCACGGCAAGAGCGTCCTCCAACGCTTCCTGTTCGGCGCCACCACACTGGGCGTCCTGCACGGCAGCCGCTGCCCGGTGCTCTTCGTGCCCCGCGGGCTCGACGAGAAGCGCCCCGCCTGGCAGATGGTGGAGTGAGCCTACGGGGCGCCCGCATCGGCGCGCACGAGCACCACCGGGCAGGGCGCGTGCCGCAGCACCCGCTCGGCGGTCGAGCCGAAGACCATCGACGCGACGCGGCCGTAGCCGTGAGTGCCCATCACGACGAGGTCCGCTCCGGTGGTCACCGCGGCGCGGACGATCTCCTCGTGGGGAGTGCCCACCAGGATCGCCAGATCGAGATCGAGCCCGGCGAAGCGCCCGCTGGCCAAGCCCTCCAGGGAGCTCCGGGCGCGCCGCTCGTGCTCGTCGAGCAGCCGCTGCCGGTCGGCGTCCGGGAGGGCGTCGTAGAGCGGCGGCAGGTGGTCGTCCACCACGAAGACCAGGGTCACCCGGGCGTCCAGGCGGCGGGCGAGGGCGGCCGCCGCGTCGATGCCGGGCAGGGCCTCGTCGGAGAGATCGGTGGCGACGAGAAGATGCTCGAAGCCGGTCATGACAGCACGATACCGCGCTCGCCGCGTCCCGGAAACGCGCGACGCGGTGGGTCGGCGCCCCACCCGGCGGGGGGGCTCGGCAGCCGTCTCGCGACGCGGAGCGCCGGCGCCGGCCGTCCAGCCGGGCCCGGGCCGCTCCCGCGCCCGGGCGCTCAGCCGGCGATCGCTGCAGCCGCCCGCTGCCTCCCGCCGCCCGCCGGCCCCAGCCGCGCCGAGGCGCGGTAGGGATAGAAGTCGAGGATCTCGCCGGAGCGGTGGCGCTCCTGGAGCCGGCGCCAGAACCCGGCGGTGAAGAGAGCGCCGTGGTGGGCCTCGAAGACCGCCAGCAGCTCGCGGTCCAGCCCCCCGAAGGTGCGGAGCTCCTCCGGGAAGACGTCGCCCTCGCGGACGCTGAACCAGGGCTGGGCGGCCATCTCCTCCTCCGGCGTGCGCGGCGGCGGGATCTCGCGGAAGTGGCAGGAGGAGACCGCGCAGAGCTCGTCGTAGTCGTAGAAGACCACGCGGCCGTGGCGGGTGACGCCGAAGTTCTTGAGCAGCATGTCGCCGGCGAAGATGTTCGCCGCCGCCAGCTCCTCGATCGCCCGGCCCCACTCCACCACGGCGGCGCCGGCGGCCGGCGTGCCGGCGTGCTCGGCCAGGTAGAGGTCCAGCGGCCGCACCCGGCGGCCGACGTACATCCGCCGGATCACCACCCCGTCGCCCTCGATCGAGACCGCGCGCCCGGAGCTCGCCAGCAGACGCGCGAGCAGCCCCGGATCGAAGCGCTCGCGGGGGAAGCGCACGTGCTCGAACTCCTGGAAGTCCACCAGCCGTCCCACCCGGTCGTGGCGCAGCACCTCGCGATAGCGCTGCCGCACCTCGTGCCGGGTCGTCCGCTTCGACGGCGGGAAGAAGTCCTTGATGATCTTGAAGACGAAGTCGTAGGAGGGCAGGGTGAAGACCTCCATCACCTGGCCGGGAACCCCGGGGGCGACCACGAAGCGGTCCTCGGAGGCGGCGATGTGACGCATCAGGTCGCGGTAGAACTCGGTCTTGCCGTGGCGGTTGTAGCCGAGCGAGATGTAGAGCTCGGCGATCCGCTTCTGGGGCAGGATGGAGTGCAGGAAGCCGATGACCTCTCGCGGGCTCTCGACCTCGGCGTGGAAGTACCAGCGGGCGAAGCTGAAGAGGATGCTGGCCTCCTCCTCTGCGGTGAGGACGGCGTCCACCACCAGCCCTCCCTGGCCGTGGAGAATCGCCAGGATCAACGGCATCAGGCGCTTTCCCCGCCGCACCCGGCCCACCAGGTAGGCGGCCTTGTTGCGCACCAGCACGGGGCGCAGGACGTCCACCGCCTCGATCTCCGCCGAGCCGAGGCCCGCGACCAGGCGCCGCTCCAGGTAGGAGGCGGCGCGGCGGGCGTCGCCCGCGAGATCCTCGAAGGGGGTGCGGAGCCCGGCGTTCTCGATGATCCGCTCCAGCACGCGGGCGTCGGCGCGGCGCACGCCGTACATGCGGGCGCTCGCCATCTCCCAGCCGCGATAGGGCAGCGGGAAGTCGGAGGCGGTGTAGTCGATCGCGGGGTCCACCCCGTCGTGCGGGAAGACGCGCCGGGTCAGGGAGTTGAAGAAGGTCTGCGCCAGCTCCAGGTCGTCGCGGCCCAGGATGTCGTGCGAGTAGATCCCCTTCAGCTCGACCCAGAGCCCGCGGTCGGCCAGCCCCTCGCCCAGGAGCTGCTCGAGCGCC